>NZ_CP025786.1:0-6792 GCF_003076595.1 Candidatus Borreliella tachyglossi
AAAATCCTAAGGTAATCTCTTTAGAGCTTGAAAAGCAAGTAGAAAATATTACTGAGAAAATAATTAATGGGGAAATTATTATCCCAACCAACGAGATGGACTATGATATTTTCTTGACCTCACTGCCCTAAGTTGATGGTTTAAATACTGTTGAAAATAATTGAGATCAAGAATAATCTTGAAAAATTTTAGTAAATGCTATATATTAAATGTATAGTATTTTAAATTTTAAAATGCTATGCTGACATTTATTGGATCTATTAGTAATATTAAATAGGTAATATTGATGGTTTTTATTTAAGCTATTTATATCACCTATTTCCTTTTTTTTATCGAATAATAAAAATTATTCGCTTATTTTTATTAAACAACGGATTCTTATGACAATATTTTATAATTTAGTTTAAGTTTCAAAACACTGCCAGTTTTTACCTGTTTTGCTTCTAATTTTTATTATTCTTTATTTCGTGTGTTATTAGCTAATTGCTTTTGCTAAATTATTGTTATACAATTCCCCTCAAGGGGTAATAGGGCAAGCATGTTGGGAATCTTTTTAGGAACTGGTTCATTTAATGGCGTTCCTCAGCTAAATTGCAGTTGTAGAGTATGCAGTTCAAACTTAGACAGGAATAAAAGACTTAGAAGTTCATTTTTTCTAAATGTGTCTGGGTTGAATGTGGTAATTGACACGGGTCCTGATATTCGAACTCAACTTTTAAGAGAAAATATTTCAAAGATTGACTTAGTGCTTTATACACATGAACATTCTGATCATTTTATGGGCTTAGACGACCTTAGGCCTTACACCAACACCTCTCCATTAAACATTTATGCACGGGAGAGCTCTCTACAACAAATTAAGAATGCTTTTCCGCAGAATTTCTCATCAGAATTACCTCTTTATGCCAAAACCAATCTTATTCCTAATTTGGCACGAGACTTAGAGAAAATTATTTTCAAAGATTTAGAAATAATACCCATTCCTTTACTTCATTCTCAAAGCATAAATAGTATAGGATATAGAATAAATAATCTGGCATATCTTACTGACGTTAAGTCTATTCCTGATACTTCATACGAATACTTAAAGGGATTAGATACACTCGTAATAGATGCTTCAAGCATAGAACCTAATCCTGTGCATCTAAATTTCGATGAGGCTACTTGTGAGGTTGAAAAAATAAAACCTAAGGTTACTTATTTTACTCATCTTTCACATGACATCATCTATGAAGAATTTGACCATTTAGCTAAAGATAATATCTATTTGGCTTATGATGGTCTAAAGATTAATATTTAAATTTAAGATTGATACATCCCTATTAGTGGCATTACGGGTGGATTTTTATCTCTTTATACTTTCTTAATTCTAGTTGCACAATCAGATTGGATACCTTATGGAGGAGATACTACCAAATGGGCAATCGCACCTAGTGGTTGGTTTCCAGTTATTGATGCAAGGGAATACTTAAAAGAGTTAAAACTCTAGTTCCCTAGACAATACCATCACTACTTATTGCTTTCATATCTACTGGTCTTGACTTTAAGGCACTTATTTTATCTTTATCTTTACTTATATTATCTAGTTTACTTTATTTACCTTTTCTTAAAGCTTATGAGAAGATTCTCTTAAAGAACAAAAAAATTTCTAGTCAACATACCCAACTAAGATAATTGCCCTATTATTAATATTAAGTTAGAGTCTAGTACTTTAATTTACCTTTAAGTTATGTTTTTGAGGCAATTAAATCTTTATACCATAGTAATAAAGATATATTTCCCTTAATGTATAATGATTAATTGCCTTTTCTTTATATCTTTAAACCCGAGGCTAAAAAGTTTTAAGAATTTATAAGTGGTGTTATTTTAAGTCTAGTGTAGACCCAATGCTCTTTGGTTCTCTTTGCAATTCGTAATATTTAAGGTTGCATATCTAGGCCAATTCCAAAATAATTGAAAGTATATCTATGTTTATCTAGGGCTTTAATTTCTATATCATATACCATTGGAGAATAATTAATTTTTGTAAATAATTTTAAACTGTAGAGTACCTTATTGTATCTAAACATTTTTAGTAATATCCCTGGTTCAAATTCAAACCCCAATTGGAATGTATTACTCATCTTGGACGGCCTGTAGATAGCTCCAATATCCTTATTATCTTTATTATAAGACAAATACATGCCAGCACCTATGTAGAATGTAAAGATACCCTTACTACAGGGTGCATAAGCGATCCCAGATGAGAACCTATTTGTCTGACTACTTCTTTTAAAATCATACATATCATGATTTACTGTTATAGCAAAATAATACTCCAAATCAGACAGTATTTGATAATATATTAAATGTCGTACTTGCAAGGGAATCATAATTTCATACGAAATAGAAAAATCAGGAGTTAGTATGTATAAAGCGTCCTCTGTGATACTCTCATATTCTGCAGTATACATTACTCCAAAACCACCTACACTAAATAATTGTTCACTATCGGAGAAGTTGTGTAAATTAAGATTAGTTGTTGCAAAAAAGTTGCCAGAATAAATTCTTTGTTGCATTCCAATTCCACTCTCAGCTTCTTGCACCTTTGAATATGTTGCCATATCCTTTATTTTACTTTGCGCTTGGTAATAGAGTTGTAATTCAACTCCTACGGCCTCATTTTTAAAATCTACTCCAATGCTTGTTTTTATAAAATAATCCGCAAAGTAAGAAAGGTCTAGATAATTTTCAAAATTTAGAAATCTTAAATATGAATAATTTAGTGAGGTACTTAAATATCCTCTGTAATCATATTGATCATAAGCTTCAGGAATTGGCCTCAATAACCCCTGTATAGCATGTATCCCCCTTTGTACAGTAGCACCAGCCCAGTTTCCATAAATTAAATTTTTAATTCCAATACCAACATGAATCTCACCGAAAGATGTTATGTCTGGTTTTATTACAAATGGAACATAATACATAAACCCAACCTCAATAAGATCAGCTCTTCGTCTCACTTCTTCAGGATCATCCTTGTAGCCTCTAAAGGTCAACATGTGAATTTCTGCATTTATTATAAAGTTATATTTTGATTCATAAGTAAATAATTCAGCATTGGTTCTAAGATCATCAAAGAAATTACTAAATGAAAATCCAAAACAATCATTTATTCCCTCCAAAGAATACTTATCAACTCCATCATTCTTATATCTTATTGCATAATTATAAGAATAAGAGTTGATCGCCAATACTATAAGCATTGATACTAGCCTAAACCTTATTAAACTCATCTTGTAAATTACTAACTCAATTTGCACATATTAAAGTACTACTTAGAAGCAACACTTCTTCATAAGTGCTATCTCTAAGTAGTACTACGCATTACGCTTTTATCACATAATTTATAATATTTTTAACAATTTTTATCTAATTCTTTCCTACATCAATAGTGAAACTGCCCTTGTAAACATTATTGAATATTGTTTTGTAATTTTTATAAAATAATAATCACAGTAAGCTCGACTATCCTATTCCCATATCAATTCAATAATAATTTTAAATTGATATGACTCTAATATTTAACGAAAAAATGTATATGATATTTTAATGTTATGATCTTATACTTTATTAATTATTTTACTAATTTTAAATTAAATTTTTTTTAAATGTTTTAATAAAGATTATCTTACTTTAACACCACTATTATACTCTCTATTTACATTCAAATCTATCTTAAATGCTACTTATTTTGGTATCCAGTGTCGGTCATCGAGAAAACCTATGCATACAAGACTATTAACTTTCTCTTATTTGGATTGATAATTATCTAGATTAATACATTATTTCAATATTCTAATATCAACTTTTAAAGGGTTATGGCTGCTCTAAACTGATGCAACTTAACACATTCTAGTTTTATAATACTAAATTAGAATAAGTATTGCATAATATTAATATTATGTTATAATATGTTTAATTTATAATTATATTAAAGGAGATAATATGAAAAAACTTACTATTATATTTTTTGTACTTGCTACACTTTTATTGGCTTGTACGCAAACCCCAGATACCAATCCCCCAGCTACCAATCCCCCAGCTACTCCAGATCCGCTAGCTGAGGATGGAAATGCAAAAGACGCTAAAGATCAGGCAAATGAGGCTCCTCAAGATCAGGCAAAATCAGAAAAGGACGCTAAAGATCCAGCAGATGAGGCTCCTCAAGTTCAGGCAGAAGAAGAAAAGACTGCTAAAGAAAAGGAAGCTTTAGAAAAGGAAAAGGAAGCTAAAGAAAAGGAAAAGGAAGCTAAAGCTCCGGCAGGCGAAGCTCCTCAAGATCAAGCAGGAAAAGTCGCTAAAGATCCAGCAGGCGAAGCTCCTCAAGTTCAGACAGAAGAAGAAAAGGTTGCTAAAGAAAAGGAAGCTTTAGATCAATCTATCACCGATCTAAAAGAAGAAGTGAAGAAATACAGTGAAAAAATTGCATCCGATAAGAGCACTAGCGCTAGTGATCTCAAGTCAGTAGATATTATTTCAGACACAAAGTTTAAAGGCTCCCAAGAGGATAAAAAGAACAACCTTTATGAGGCTTTGGGATACAATAAGGAAGTAATCGAAGCATTAGGTGAAGTGTTTAAGGAATTAAAACTATCTTCTAAGCCAACTAATAAAAAGACTGCTGAGGATGTATTAGATCTTTTAGAGAAATTTACAGATACAACTCATAAAGTCTTAAAGACTCATTTGACAGATCAAAAGCTAAATGCTCTTTTGCAAAAGGATAATGCAAAAAGCATTATCCCTGAACTTGCTGATAAAGTTACAGGATCTGGATTCCTTGCATTGAGAAGTGCTTTAATAGATGATCTTCACAAACATATAAAGGAAGCAAAGGATAATAAGAGTACAGAATCAAAGGCATTAGATGCATTGAAAAAGATTGTTGACGAAAGCAAATCATTTATGATAAGGTACAAATTTTTTGAAAAAACAGAAAAAGAAATTGAAAATTTAGTTAAATAATCTCATTGATATCCAAGTAGGTCATAAGTTTTATGGCCTACTTTTTAAATACTTAAATATACCTTTATTCAAATAAACCTACACAAAAATATTCTTTTATTTTTATTGTAAAATCGCTAGCATTTGTTATATAATCCCCCTTATTTAATATATATTTGGTATAATATTGTATTAAATATGTGAGGATATTTAATATGAGAAAAGTATTATCTTATTTAATAATATTGACAAATATTATTAGCTGTACTCCCGTTGGCTTGGGCTATAATCCTACAGGTACTATGGAAGATGATAATTTATTTACATGCACCAAGCTGGATCCTACTAAGAAAGACATCGTTAATGAGTCTGTAAATGCTGACGGAAGCAAAGTTATTAAAACTGTAGATACTGACGGAAACATGATTACTGAAATTATACATACCGATGGTTCTCGTACTATTAGAAAAGAAAAAAAAGAGTGGCACATCATTAGAAATGGTTCTTCAGAAAGACAATCTTGGCACTGTGACTATGGCAAGGGATTATGGACTAGCTCTAAACGGACAGGTCGAAACTGATGGATCTGTTATATTGACAGATCGTGACAGCTTTCAAAATACTGTAAAGGGTGAGTTAAAGAAAGTGTGACTATAACCATGGAAACAATAAATCTGATAATCAAAAATCTGTCGTAATGAGTATATGGTATCCTGAGGAGACTGTTGCAATCAAATCTGCACGTAGTAATGGAATATATGAAACTATAGAAAATGTTAAAAAGAGGATAGCTTTACTAAGGATATAATTGGAGGATGGATATAGCAGTACTAACAGGAGCATCCACTTGAAAGGCAACTTCTAAAGACCTTATCATACTAAACAAAGTATAAAACAGCAACCATTATGGTACTTGATTCTGGATTCTAAGCCAAAGTAGAACAGATATCATTTATGTTTAAAGATTTATATCAATAACAAAATAAATTTTACTCTAAATTAAGTCCAATATTAATTTAATAAAAACATAAGGAAACCTTACGAAATTCCCTCCTTTATAAAACTACCCAAGCACCTCTAACATTGCCTTGCAGCCTTGCAACTGGCGCTCTTTGATCACAACCGACACAACTAAGTGCAATTTCTTAAGATGTAGTCAGTTAAGTCTAGTTGGAGTTAATTCTTACAAGGTTTACTAATTTTAATGAACATACAATATTTTAATATTTGAAATAATCCCCTTGGACTTACGGAAATTAAAGAAGTACTTGGCAATAATCCACTTACAAGCACTGATACTGGTAACAGGCATGATGCGTCTACAGCAACTGGAAAACGAATAAAAAATACCAATATGTATTACATACAAGGGAACCTTAAGGGTTCCTTTATTTATATCACTGCTGAAGGAATTAAAAATCCTACCTTAGAGCCTTAGACAAGGAAACAACTTCGCCTTTTGATACCATGAATAAGTCTGCAATAAAGAATGCAGACGAATATTACGAGGGTTTACAACTGGTGCGATCCTCCTGAGATAATAAAAAATAAAACTCAGAAGCGATCATTACACATGTCCTCTTCTCGCTCTTTATTACTTGTCATTTAATACCTATTTGTTAAAGCTAATATTTACAACTTACAAACACACCCTTAAAGATTCCATTTAACTGCAATCATCACATGATTCTAAACTTAGTAACAATTGTTTAAATCTCTCAAATTATAGTACAATTAACTCCTGTCTAAAATTGAAAATGGGATGCTGTCTTTTAAAAAGTCAGTCATCCCTATTTCTTTAAATAA
>NZ_CP025786.1:6823-78423 GCF_003076595.1 Candidatus Borreliella tachyglossi
AGTCATCCCTATTTCTTTAAATAAAATATCTTTATATAATATGTATTGATACTTTGATTATTATAATTACTTAGTATCTCCCCTATAAGTAGCATTTAATGCTTTAATAGCGTAAGAGAATGCTTGTCCTGTTTCATCTCCAAATTTTTCAGCATATTCAGTAGCCTTATTAACATCTTTTTGCAAAATAATAGCTCCAATAGCATAGTCAATAGCACCAACGGATGCAACACCATTTTTATCAGCAAGGCGTCTAGCAGCTTCAGCAAACTTACCAACAGCAGTATTAAATTCGCTAGAAGAAGTAGTAACTGTAGCCAAGGCATCAATATAAGCTTCAATAGCAACATCTATAACCTTAAGGTAAGAATCAGCAGCCTTTCTAGCAATTTCTCCTCCAATACCAACCGGATGATCAGTCCCAGTCTTGTTTAAAGCAGCTTTGACATCTTCCTCAAAGTGTTTAATTGCATTATCCAAAGTTTGACTATTAGCACCTCTTATGAGATCAGCAAGCTTTTTAAATCCCTTAACAAGCTCTGGATCATTTAGCTTGGCAACACCCGCAATACGAATCTTAGAAGGTTCCTCCGAATCACATGAAGACATCTTATCCTTGCTACATCCAGAATAAGTTTTAACATCATTGGAAGCTGAAATATACCTATTGTAAATAGAAACTAGCGTATTTGCATATTCACTAGACTTTTTAACAAAATCTTTAAGTTTATTCATATCTTTTTTTGTTAGGTTATTATTAAGAAGAATTCCATCATTACCCCTAAGATGGCTTCCCTCGCCAGCTGAGTTTTGACATGAAACAAACATTGATACTAATAATATTAAAATAAGACTCACATTGTTTTTTCTCACAATTTCTTCCTTTTTTTTAAAAAAAATTAAACTTCTCTTTAAATATTATGCTATAATATTTAATTTTAATCAATACTAATATAAATTAGAATTAACTCTAAAATTAAAAATGAGATGCTGTCTTTTAAAAAGTCAGTCATCCCTATTCTTTAAATAAAATCTCTTTATATAATATGTACTGCTTGATTATTTTTCTAATGTTTTAATAGCTGCCTTATAAGCAACATTTAATGCCTCAATAGCATAAGAGAATGCTTGTCCTGTTTCGTCTACAAATATTTTAGCATGGTCAGTAGCCCCATTAACATCTTTTTGCAAAACAATAGCTTCAATAGCATAATCAATAGCACTAATAGCTACAACATTATATTTAGTAGCAAAAGGTCTAGCAACTTCAACAAACTTGTCAACGGCAGTATTAAATTCACTAGAAGAAGTAGTAACTGCAGCCAAGGCATCAATATAAGTTTTAATAGCGCTATCCATAATATCAGAATAAGCCTTACCCGCCAATCGAGCATCACGAATAGCTTTTGACATAAGACCCTTATCCTTTTGCTTATCCTCAGGCTTAGTAGCATCAGCCGAACTAGAAGCAGTCTTGATAGCTTCACTGAAAGCATGAATCTTATTCTTTAAGTCCTGTGCATCATAACTCTTTATGGTACCAGCAAGCTTTTTAAAATCATCAGCAAGCTTTTGCTCACTTAGCTTAGAAACAGCCTTATTACGAGCCTCAGATTGTTCCTTACTATTGCACCCACTCCCATCTGTATCGCTACATCCAGAATACACTTTAATATCATTATAAAATCCAACATTATCATTATAAATAGTTATTAAAGATAGGCTATACTCACTAGTATTTTTAACAAAAGTTTCAAGTTTATTAATATCTTCTTTTGTTAATTTAACAACACGTTGTATCGCTACTGCAGGTTCCTTTCTCTGGTTATCAACAACATCAAAACCAATTCGATCCTGATTATCATTCGCACCTACAATCCCATCTTCCTTTGCAACACCATCACCTATCCCTATCTCACCATCTGCAATATCAGAATTATTTTCTCTGTTACTATTGCCAATACCATTAGCAACTCTCTTGATAGCTAGATCATTACCCATTTTTTTATTGCCAATTACATCATTTATGTACCCCCTGTCAGAGAATCCAAATGGATTTTGACATGACACACAAGCCATTGACAACAATAATATTAAATTAAACATACTGTTTTTTCTCATAGCTTCTTCCTCTCTACTTAAAAATAAAAATGTATTTTTATTTTCATCATTTAACCTTCAAATAAATATAAAGCAATATTAATATAAAACAATATTCAATCTAATTTAATACTTAAAATATTTTCCCTACCCTCTAATTTGTAAGTACAGCTTTAATAATTAAAATCTTTGCTCAATATGATTGAATTTACGTCTTATTTTCTCTACAAGTTACCCTGAAGTAGCTCTGCAATAAACTAACTAAATCGCATAGGTCTAAATTAAAAAAATGATTTATATACTTATTTTTAAGCTTAGAGTTAAGCTTGCTTTGTGTATACTTTACTTGTAACTATTTAGATGAAAGTCCTCTATTGCTTCCTTTATTAAACTTTCAATAGTTTGATATATGTTATTTGGATTCAAATCAAGAATTTGGTATGTGTTGTTTGGATTCAAATTAATACTTGAGATATGCTTAAAAACTTTAGACAGATTGGTATTAAGCTTCTGTAATCTTTTCTTTTCATGATCACTTAAAGATTCTAAATCGTTTAAAATATCCTCATCAGTCATCTTTTTATGTAAGTAATCGCTTCCAACATTGCCAATGACTGAACTTGTTATAAGTTCATCCAACCTTGCTAAGGTCTTTTGTGTTAATGATTTCCCTAATACCATAAATCCATCATTCATCTCCTCTAAGGACATGTTTTGATCCCTTAAAAGGATCTCACAAAGCTTTAATACATACCTTTCTTTATCAGTCAAGTGTTCTTTAAACTTTTCATACCAACTAAGTTCAGCTTCTGCATTAACGCCTTGAGTATTCATTAAGAGCAACTCATTATTAATATTTTTCATAAAAGATTTACAAAAAGTTTTAATTTCACTTAAAATCTCACCATACTGTTTTTTATGGTAAACCTTTGTTTGATAAAATGCGTATGATAAGTCCGATTCCAAATCATACTGAACATCTTCCTTATCACCCACGCCACTATATTTATCAACTAATTCTCTGGCACCCTTTATCTCAGTAAGCATATCTTTTGTCTCAACCTCGCCTATGCTTGATAAAAACCCAAGAAAATCATCCTCATTGTAAGCATACTTGTCAGGATCATCTTCATATCTATCCATATGAATCCCGCCAAGTCTTGTCTTATAGCGTGCATCTTGTAACACAGCTTTGAAATATTCTAATGTTGTTGTGTGCGCTTCATCTAACCCCTTAAGCCAATCGAGACTAATCTTCTCCTCAACCTTTAAAGAATCATCATCGCCACTCCTTAGACTATCCTCCTCTTTTATTGCTACTAAAGTATCACCCTCATCATTAACTGAGACTGTCTCTACCAAAGGAGTAATAAACCCATCATCACTACGCTCAAAATCAACATTAGCCTCAGGAACAACACTAGTCGCAATTTTTTCTGTCCCAGAGACCTCCTTAGTCAAAGAAGCCTTCTTGTCTACCTTTTTAAAGTCGCCACTAGAGGTAGCTTTATCCAAATCCACCTTAGCCTCAGGAACATCGTTACTAAGTTTATTATCTAAATCCTTATTAGAGCCCATGATTGAACCAACATTAATATTACCGTTGCTACAAGAGACTATAAAAAATGATATAATAAGACAAAATAGTTTAGTCCTCATCACTTTAAACTCCAAAGGATCAAAACATTAGTGAAAAGTATATGGCATTTACGCTACCCTTTCAACTTTTCATGCAAATGAATTATACCATTATATCATATTATCCCATTGTGATGTTATTCTTTATTTGACGACTAGATTCACTGCAGTATAAACGCTTTAGGACTACAATACAAATCCCCTCACCTAAAGCTTACAGGTAATTATTAAGTATATTAGCTTAAAAATCGTGCCTGCAGTACTTCGATTACAGCCCCCTTAAGAAATATTTACAAGTCTTGTTGATGATATAATTACACCTTTGTATTGTACATTTATTGCATTATGATATTTACTACACTTTGTATTTTTAAACCTTTTTTCTTTTGTTCTCAACATTTTGAGAACATTCTTATTATTTAGACATAGCAAGTTCTAGGTTTACAGCTCTTGGGCACAAAGTATTTAAATTGAAATCACAAAAGTTTAAATACATAACAGAGATGGATGATAAAGAAAGGTGTGTGATACTTGGAATATCTACTACTGGCTCGGTTATAAACTATCTCGCCAAATTAATTATACTTTAAAAAGAGAAGTTATCCACACTAAGTACTACTCATGCTAATACGTTTAGCTTACAAATAAACTAAGATATTAGATCATTCTTAAATGCGACACTAGTCTACTTTTACAGTATAGTTATAAATATTTACAAAAACACTGTTCACTTAAATAATGCCAGCAATTATATGAAAGGATTTTAAAGACAAAAAATATCATTGATGATGTTAAACACAATAACTTTAGAAACAATATCGATAAATGGTTCTTAAACGCAAAGATACTTAAACATATTTTAAAAAGCAAGGTATGTTGACGTATCCCCAAGGTATACTTCAACATACCACTTAATATTACTCAAAATAACTTGTTAATGTCAATAGCTTCTTAATGTAAAAGATGACTTAATTAATCCCGATGAAGTGCTTATAGACTTAGCTGAATTCTTTAGCGAATCTAAAGCTACCTTATACTTAGCATCTGCAGGTTGTTTGTCCAACTTCTCTTTAATGCCAGAGAAAAGGGTTTCCACATCTCCCATAAGACCCTTCACACATTTCTTAGCATCAATATGGTGTTTATCATTTTGGCCTCCGCCCTTTTGAAACCTCCCATCTGCTTTCCATCTTTCCTGTATGCCTGTATCAAAACTTGGATTAGATTCCCCAAACTCTTTTAGTAACTTTTCCATAGCTGCATTATCATCCCGCGTAGTTACTATGCCTACCAACTTATCTAGTAAAGTCATATATTTTACTGCATCATCTATTTTTTTCTTTACTATATTTTCAGGATCACCGTACCCTTCACCTAATAATGCCTTAAATGCTGTTCCAAACTTTTCTGTTAAACCTTTAATGTCTTTAATAAGGTCTGAAACCTCCCATACTCCTAATACTTGCCAACCGCGTCGATCATTCTTTCTCTTTTCCCTCTCATCAAACCAACCCTGAGCCTCTTTTTGAGCCTTACCCGAAGATTTCTCTACAATATTTGCAAGCTCCTCTGGACTTAAAGCCTTAACTTCATCTACGCTTAATCCTGTAATCTCACCAATGTCCTCTGCTATAGATTCTGCACTCTTCTGAGCTGATTGAATCTCAGCAATTGCATCACCAATAGCATCATACGCCTTACAACTTACTATCATCGTGACTAGCAGAATGCTTATTATATTAATGTATCTCATTTTCACGCTCTCCTTGCAGTAAACATACCTCACAAACACTGTAATACCCACATGATTAATGCCCAGACAAATCATCCTGTTTAAGCCTTAATTTTAAAAAATTAAGGCTTTTAAATATTGTTTTAAACTTACGATATTGGCAATTTATATACTATAAGAACAGTTAAAATAGAGCTTGTAACATTATGCTCTACGTTTAATATATTTTCTGGTCCAACTTTATCGATAAAATTTTCAACCATCTTTGACAAATTATAATCCCTAGTATTCTCTAATTTTTTTCCATTAATAAAGATATCATCTCCTTTAAATTTAACAATTATAAGTTCTATTCTTATTTTGTCACCTCTTCTAATGTTATAAGCAAATGTACTTAAATTTAAGCAAAATAAAGCTATAACAATAATCATAATTATTCTCACTTCCCTCTCCTTTAAGTTATTCTAATAATTTAATACGCAAATCTTTGATAAATTTAATGTTGATCCAAACTTTTAAAGTTTTATTACTTATTCTCAAGCGCAGACTTCATTGTAGTAAAGGTACCCGGACACAAATGCATCTCTTGATTAACAATTTGTTTCTCAACTTCTGCCAATGTATCAATTACTCTACCAAGTTATTTATCCACTCTTATAGCATCCTTACGCTCCAAGTTGGCTATCTCTTGGCTTAATCGGAAAACATTTTCCTCCAGCTGTCTAGCTTGCTTATAGTCATTCTTTACCTCTAAATCAAAATGTTTATTGAAAGGCTTTATGAACTTAAGTGTAATTGAATGCGTCTCCAGTTCTATTTGGTTTTTATCCCAATTAACCTGTGACCCAAAGTCAATATGACTATTAAAAATTTTATCCACTGTGTCCTCCCTTAATAGTAACGTTACTATTCACAAATCAGAGTTTGGATTTCCGTAATTCGCCACTATTTATTCATATTGTCAAATATTTATATGAGGAACACTAACTGGGCTTGTATCTCATACATTTAAATGTAGTCCACTACAAGCAACAAGGTAATCGCACAGCTACAAACACGATTACCTTATATTGCTTCCTCTCCAAATATCTAACCTTACTTTAAAATCGTTGTAAAATCCAAGTAAATGTTATACCGTTTATTTTAAAAAACAATAGACGCAATAAGTACTTTTGCTAACACAGATACAAAATAAAAGAATGCACGCAATAGAAAACAAGATCATCACCAGACAATCAATTCTCAGCTACGTGCATCCCATAGAGAGGGTATATTCATGAGAACTCAAATATAGATACGTAATATCTTATTTAGTAATATACCTACACTAAATTATTATTATTAAATTTTAAAAAATCAATAAAATTGATTAATAAATCATATTTTTATGCAAAATCATCGTCTTGTAAAGTTTCAACCCTCATAGGTTTTATATATCCATTACCCTTAGTAGAGAAAAAATCATGCGTTTTCGTGTGAGTTCTAAGCCCATTTAAAACTAAAGGATTAACATCAACATCCCTAATATTAAACATAGGATCAAACCCCAAGTTCATCAAAGCCTTATCAGCATTATAACGAACAAAAATATCAACTGGCACCTCAAGGCCAATAGAAGAATACAACTCCTTAGTATACACTCGCTCCAGATCATAAAGTTTTTCTAAAATAAAGATAGTCTCTTTGCGTGCAAATTCTTGCTCTCGCACGGTCATCTTTCCAAGTTCTTCCTGTGCCAGAAGACCCACAAATACGCCATGCACCGATTCATCTCTCAATATTAAATTAATAATCTCACCACTATTTATCATCTTACCTTGACCGGCAAGATAAAGCGGATAGAAAAATCCAGAGTAAAACAAAAACGTTTCAAGAAACACAGAAGTACACAAAGCCTTATATAAACTCATTCTGTCATGAATATTATTATACCGACCTAAAATTAAATCTAACTTATCTTGAAAATTCCTATAATTTTTAACCCAAGCAAATATATTATCTATACGGTCTATATTAGATAAACTTGAGAATATGCTACTATAGCTTTTTGCATGCATATGCTCCATAGCACCCATAAATCCAAGAACTGGCTTGTAATCCAAGTTGTCTATAGCCAAAGCTATCTTCGGCATACCAACAGATCCCTGCTCAGTATCAAGTAAAGTAAGTCCCCCTAAAACCTTCTCATAAACATCCCTCTCTTCTGGTGAAAGCGTTCCCCAAACCAGCTTATCATCAGATAGTGGAATCTCTTCATCCACCCAAAATTGCCGTACATTTTGATCCCAAAACATTTTAGTAAACCCATTATTTAACCTATTCCAATTAATAGCCTCCCTATTACTCATAAATACCTCCTATATTGCACAAAGAATACATTCATCCACAGATAGATTTTTATTCCTTGTATAATATAAACTCTTAAGGCCTTTATTTTTAGCATAAATATAAAGTCTTACAAGCTCTCGGGTGCTAGTCTCATTTGTAACATAAAGAAGGGTGCTAATTCCCTGATCCACATGTCGCTGAGCCTCACTGATTAAATCAATTAATTTCGTCATATCCATATAATAAGCTGACTTATATAAAGTAGCCGTTTGACGACTTAAATATGGCATTGGATAATATGTTGTAGAATTACCATAAACTCTAGATTCAACAGGTTCAACAATAGGCATAAGAGATGTTGTAGCATTCTGAATATAAGATATGCTCTGAGTTGGTGCTACAGCCAATCGATACGAATGATAAAGTCCATGTACTCTAATCTCATCTTTTAAATCAGCCCAATCACTAGTGCCAGGAATTTGTAAATCTTTAAATATTGCCTTTACTGCATCTGTTTGAGGAGCAAAATCTTCGCACAAATACATATTAAAATAATTCCCATTATAATATTCACTTTTCTTAAAATCTCTAAAAGTCTCGCCTTTCTCTTTTGCAATATTCATACTACTTTTTAGAGAATAAAAATTTAATAACATAAAAAAGGTACGAACAAAATCTCTAGCCTCTGCACTCTCATAAGGAATTTTATTTTTAATTAAAAACCCATGTAAATTCATAGCACCAAGACCAACAGAGTGATACTCATCATTTGCCTTCCTAATGCTTGGAGCATTACGAATATCAGCAATATTTACAACAGCAGTTAACGCTCTCATCGCAGTATCTACCGTATGCTCAAGACTACTATTAACTACATTTACAATATTCAGAGAACCCAAAATACAACTAATATCATACCCTATCTGATCTTCATCCCCATAATCACCAATAGTGGATGGTGTCTGAATTTGAAAAATCTCTGTACAAAGATTAGACATCTTAACGCGTCCAAGCCCTTTAAGCGGATTATTTAAATTACATGCAGAAGAATACATTATATAAGGATATCCAGATTCAAATTGTAATTTAGCAATACGAATCAACATGTCGCGCGCAGAGAGTTCTTTTTTAACAATATTTGGATTACCTGCTAAAGAATCATACTCAACATCAAGATCAATCTCATTTATATATTTGCCAGTTGCCTTGTAAAGGGAATAGGGTGCAAATGCATAAAAATTTTCTCCACGTTTTGCAATATCGAAAAATTTATCCGGAATAATAACTCCCAATGATAATGTTTGAATACGACTTTTCTCATCCGCATTTATTTTCTTTGTGTCTAGGAAATCTTCTATATCATAATGAAAAATGTTCAAATATACAGCCCCAGCACCCTTCCTCTGACCCATTTGATCTGCATAACTAAATCCATCTTCTAAGAGTTTCATAACAGGAATAATACCCTTTGCAACATTACAAATACCTCTTATTTCCTCACCTCTAGCTCTAAGATTTGAAAGATTTAAAGCAACACCACCACCAATCTTGGAAAGTTGCATAGCTGATGAAATATTAAATGTAATGCTATTTAAAGAATCTCCCACCTCAAGCAAGAAGCACGATACAAGCTCGCCTCTAACTTTCTTCCCCGAGTTTAGAAATGTAGGAGTTGCAGGCTGATACCGCTGCTTAATCATCTCCACTGCAAGTGATCTCGCAAAATCAAAGTCCCCGCAGGCAATAGATAAACTAACAGCAATTATTCTATCCTCATAGGTTTCTAAATAAGTCTTACCATCATTCATTTTTAAAGCATAGTCGCGGTAAAACTTTGAAGCACTCATATAAGATTTAAAAGAGAAATTCTCAAGCCTTACAAGTTCATATATCTCAAGTATTTGCTCTTCAGAATAACTTTTATAAAAATCCTCATAAAAATTATTATCTATTAAATAACGTATTCTCTCGTTTGGATTTTCAAATTTCAAAGATCTGTTCTCAATTTCTTCCAAAAAAACATCTAAAGCCTCAAGATCTTTTTCTAATTGATAAAATCCATCCTTTAAAACCATAATCTCATTATTTAATTCTAAATGCCTCATTACCAACCCTTTCTAAAAAATCATTAACATCATAAGTATTACCCGCGAGCTCGAACTTCAATATTTCTTTGACATTATATTGAAGTTTTATCAAATTAACAGCATTACAAAATGAATCACCCCAATTTTTATTTCCACTCCCAGCAACACCCACCATCAAAGCCGAATTACGCGCTAAAAACTTCTCTACCTCAACAGGAACCTTCCCAAAAGGTGCAGTGTAAGTAAGTAAGATGTAAGGCACATCTACAATCTCATCTCCTGATACAATGCGTAACACATTCTGCAGACCAGTTTTTACAATAAAACGCTCCACATTACCCGTCTTTGAAGCATAAACTACTAAAATATATCTAACCCTCTAGTTTTACTATAAATTTTTATGATAAATTAAGTTTTATTTTAAATCTCTTAAGCTCGCTACCAGATAAATTCAGCCTAGATAAATCTAAAGCCTCCCTTAAAGCAGCTACTTCTTCCCTTGAGAGTATGACGCCCTCCAAAATATGTTTCCTAAAACTACTAGTAGCCAAAGGCACCACCAATTCTACAATACCCAATATTACATTCACATAATCTCTGATTTCTTTTTGTGCATGTGATGATATTCTAAGCTTCACAAAACGAAATAAATTATTAAGGTCAATTTGCCAATACCATTCAGTGTATAAACTTAAAGGCAAGCCTATCCTTGCTATCTCTCGTGAAACATCGCTATCTATCATATTTTTATAAATATTATAAGAATGCTTATAACTCTCATCTAAATCCTTAAGTAAAGCCTCAACAACATTAGCATCAATATCCTCATCCCCACGACCCTGTTTATTAGTTGCAGCTTGCTTCTTAACATCACACTTTAAAGGATTATAAAACTCCTCCCTCATTACACTATAACGCCCCGAGACTTCATTGATCCGTGAGGTTCTGTGTCTCATCCACTGCCTAGCAACAAATATAGGTGCTTTTACATGAAAAGTAAAAACTACCTGTTCCAACGGGCTTGTATGCTCATTTCTTATAAGATAATCAATAAGTCCCGCATTATTTCGCATTGTCTTACAATCCCTATAAGAAACTCTAGCCGCACTCACTATCCGGTCATCGCTTCCCATATAGTCAATAAGCCTTAAGAAGCCTTTATCTAAAACCTTGTATTCTTTGTCTAATATTTCTTCTGCCGCCGCTATATGATCATGCATACAAGTCCACCCTTAAATCTAAATTTATCTTTCAATATTTCAACTAAAATGATTATTTCAAAGTGCGCTAATTACTTAAAGTACCAATAAATCCCCAACTGTGCATCTTTAAATTAAGAATGTTTCCTATACTCTAAAGTTATCCTAACTGCCTTCCCAATTTATTAACCATTTCTCCTTAATGAAAATTAATAGCTAAATGTTATCACAAAACTACTCAATATTAAATAAGTTTTTTTAAAGTTTAAGACATAGGTAACATTCATTACTAAAATGATACAAATCATTGAATACAATAAAACAGTGCTATATTTAGATAAAACACGGGGGATAAATAGCGCTATATTTAAACCAACTAACAAATCCAAATAGCGCTATTTTATTACAGATAGGGGTTTTAATCTACAAATAACTATATATTCAAATTGATTAAAAAATGGGTTGAAATAAATAATGGATTTATTTCATCAACAATAATAGCTACATTAATGTTACTACAGCTTACTTGAAGGTACCTGCATACGATCTTCTACCCTTACGAATTGCAAACCTAAGTAACAGTCATTTTTTTACATAGTTAAAAACTTAGATTTATTAACTCAAGCTTTTTATTAATATCTATCTTACACACAAACTTGCTTAAATTGAAAATTTTAAAAATCTTGGAAATACATTCTTTAGATCTAAAATGTATCCTTAAACTAACTTAAAGGATATATCTATGCTTAAACTTATTATTTTATTGTCTTTGTTTGCAGCCTGTAATTTAGCAAATACTGATATTTTTGATACTCCTGATACAATGCTACCATTACAACATAACCAAGTTGACTTTAGTGACAATGTAATATCCCAGGCAGGCAAAGACTGGCAGAACATAAATGGATTAAGAAATCAACCACTTACATCCAAAATTTATAAACAAGAAGAGGTTCGATTTGATTTACTTGAAGGTAGCACATCAAAATGCTTAGATCTAGTGTGCTTATACTTTTGGAAAAAGTGTGAAATCACTTGGATGAAAATTAAAGCTAAGGATATTATGAATGAGGATAGAAAAATATTGCTTGAACTTAAAGACAAACTTAGATATTCATACTCCGTCTCACCTATTAAGTACAATGATTTATACAATAGCTACGTGATGCCTTTAATCTTATTTGAAAGCTTGGATGAGAAATTCGAGGTCAAATCATTTAAATTAACAGAACACGCTAACCTAGACTTTAATAATAAAAGAGTCTTGGGTGGTTTTATGCAAGGTATTCCTGAGGTAGAGAAATCTACTGAAGAAGGTTACAAGAATATATATCCTTATGGAATACTGAATTCAATATCACCAACTGGTGGGGATGAATTAATATCTGCTTTTGCTACTTTATATAACGATGGTAGCTGGACTCCCATGAAAGCAGAAATAACTATTAAACATGACAATAAAGAAACTACCTACAACATACTTTTAAGCAGTAAATTATTTAATGAATTTATGAAAGCCGTCATAGCAAAACATCCAGGCTTAACTACTGCTAATACTAAATTTAGAATCCCTGTTAATTAATGCCTTAACTTAAGGTAAGATCTCATTTTCAATTCTTACCTTAAGTTCCTTATAATTTAATATTAATTTAATGAGTTTTAAGCTTTCCAATACTTAAAGATTATCAACAGACTGCTTAATCCCTCTTGTAATCTACTTTTGCGCCCTTTTATCCCATGAATTTACACAAAAATTTGTATAATTGATAAAAGGAGAACATAAATGACTATAACAAATTTAATATTAAAAATAATTTCCTTATATGTACTATTGCTACATCCAATATACCTCTTCTCCCTAGCAAGTAGTCATAATTATTTCAAAGTAACTAACTGGAGAGTTAATTTTGAAAGATTAAAAGCTACTAATAAAGACTTTCGAGAAGACATAAAAGAGCTTGTAGCTGCATCTGAGGATGATTTTTTGGAAAAATTTAAATTATGCTTCATGATTAAAAAAAGCTATATGGACAGTGATATACTTGATGAATATAAATATCTACTGAGAAAATCATCACAGTTTTTAATTGAGCTAAAGAGTACTGACCCTAAGAAGGCAGCATATATCCTCTATGAACTTAACGCACTAAGCTTACTTTTATCTGACATAAAAGAGCTTGAGATTATGTTGTCTCATGAAGAATCCGATGAGGTTAGGTATTATTATCATGAATATAAAGATTTCCTGTTAGAAATATCACTTTTAGTTACAGAGCAGATAAATAAATTCTATTCTACAATATATCTCCTTGATTTAAAATACCTGCAAGATAGCTTTGAAAACTTTATGATTAAATTTGCAGAACACTACAACTCATCTACAAAGCTGTACTCTAGGCTGTATAAACTTTATAATCAATATTTTATGACAAAAAGGTGACTATCGAAACTCTAAACACTTGCAGTTAAGTAATTAATAGAAAGTGTGCTTAAATAACATACTCTCTATTAATTTCAACTTTAAGCCCCACTGTTTCAACAATCCTACGATGCTACACATAATTTTTTGACTACACACGAGTTAAAATGATGAACAAGCAACATATTTCTTAAATATTGATATTATCTTTCATAAGTTTAAAAACAACAATAACGCCGAGCCTATATTACTCTTCAATTGCAATTTTTAACAAAAATTGCTCTATTCATTTAATAAATTCACATAAATATTATATAATCAATAAAAAGGAGAATTTAAATGTACACTCATTTAACATCAAAAATAATTTTATTATCTATATTATTAATATGTTCATTAAACCTTTTCGCTAATACAAGCGAATCTAATGAATTGCGCGTAAAGGATTGGGAGACTAATTTTGATGCTTTTAAGAAAAGCACAGATCGCTTAAAATACATTGAGGATCTTAAATCTTTATCTGAAGAGGATTTCTTAGGTAAACTTGGATTATCTTTAATGCTTACAAGAAGTTATATGGACATCAAGGTGCCTGCTGAGCATACGGATCTATTTAACAAAGCATCTAAATTTTTAACTACACTTAGAAATCAAAATGCCGATAAGGCTGGTTATTTAATATGTGAACTTGAATCACTAGGTTTTCTTTTAGCTGATATAAAAGAAACTGCTGCCACTTTAACTTATGACGAACTAGATGAAGTTAAAAAACATTACCATGAATACAAAGAACCTTTGGAAACACTCTTACCTCTGATTCCACAACACGTGGACGCATTTTTTTCTACTTTACATCTCCTTGATCCAGAGAATATGGAAAATAGCTTTAACACATTTATGGTTAAATTTGTAGAACTTTTTAACTCATCTACAAAACTGTACTCTACACTAGCTAGCATTCATGCTAAATACATCTTAAAAAAATAATTTGTTAAAAATGCCTAAAATTTAGAATTAAATTAATAGACTGAGCCTGAACATTATATACAATACGCTCAGTCTATTTTTATGATTTAAATACTTAAGTCGTCTTACACAGAATCTCATAATATACTTTGCTTATGCCCCCCTATCATTTTACTCCAAAAGTTATGAAGTATCCTTACCCATAGGAGAACATAAAATGACATGTATCAACATAATAAGCATTCTATCAGTCATGATGATAACTGGTTGTAATGCAGATAGCAAAGCTATCGGAGGCACTCATCCAGCATTTGCTAATTGTGCAAAGCTGGTAGACGTCGATTTAAGTAAACCTGCGGGAAACACACCGAATAAAAGTCATATTCCCAAGGATCAGGTAAGATTGTCAGCAACCCTTGCACAAGCTACTGGAAAACTTAATGCAACAGATTCAGCTATGAAGTCTTGCAAAGACTTAAAGGCCAGCATAGCATTTCTAGGAAAGTCTACACCTGATGATGGGAATACATACATATTAAGCAGATTTATATTATCAGGCAATGGAGCACTAAAAGGTGGCTACGAATCAGCATCTAAAATATCCCTTAAAGCATTGCAGACAATAGCTACAATAATAACATCACCAGAGAGTGTCGTGGGTTTAGGAGCAGATACTCTAGAAAGCCCAACCACAGCACAGCTTGCAGCAGCCAAAATAAAAACAGACGCAGAAAAAGGCTCAGCAGAAAGTTCATGCGCAAAAGTAGCTGCAGTAGCTGGCGGAATAGCGCTACTCTCTTTAATTAAAGGAGGCAAACTGGCAGCATCTAGGTCAGCAGGAAGATCAAGAAATGTGCAATCAAACATAGCACAAGTCAAAAAAGCAGGAGTGAATGCTTTTAACAAATTGCTAAACGCAATAAAGAATCAAATCAAAACTGCTTTACAGAAAATCAAGATAGTAGCGAGATATTAAAAGAGCATACATTATAGATAATCTATATGTCTACTCTTTTAATTTCCGTATTTACTAGAAGCATATATTTTAAAAGAAAAAGGAAATATGTTTTATCATTAGACTCCTCAGGCTTGCCAGAAGAGTCTAAGCTTTATAATCAATGTAAACACAAAAAAGTGTATTATTGCTCCACCTGCCTGATCAAATTGTTGTACAGTCTCTAGAAGGCCTACTCCTAATTTACCTAAAACTCGGAGATATCAATAGGAACAGCAAGAGTAGAACAAGCAATAGAAATGACAATAAAAGATGTAGACAAGTCAAAAATAAATTGTAATGACTAAACATTGGATGTTGCATACAAAAGGAAAGATTTAGTCAGAGTAAATCTTTCAATAAAATAAGTTTTGAATTTAAATGATAAATATTAGTCCTAAGGCAGCAGGAAACATCTCCCTGTTGCCTTAAACTAAACTTAATTTGCATTCGCAGAATCATCTATCTGGCCTTTAAGAGATTTAAATATAAATGCATCTCTATTAGCTTTAAGACCTAAATATGCTCCATCATAACCATTTTCACTGCTACAAACAATTTTAAGTTCCCTTAAGTACTGCTGTTCTTTCTCATCAAGTTGACTTTCAAAATTTTGTCTCTGCGGATGATCATCGGCAAGGTCATATATAGCATTCCTTGCATCATCTCGTGCCTTAAGAGTTATAACTATATCAGCAATTGCTTCTCTGGTTTTATCAACTTCCAGCGTCGCCAAGAATTCATAAAACTCTTCCTCAGTGTAAGTCTTTATACCCACTTTATCTTTTGCAATACTAGGATTTGTTATTGCAGTTCTTAAAAATTCAACCGCTCCCCGCTCCTCCATAGAGAGATCAAACTCTGCAATTAAACCCTCAAGTGTACGCTCCTCATTTGAATCCTCATCTGTATTAGAATTAGACTCAACATCAAAGCTCATAACATTACTAAATTCATCAACTATGCCTAGATCGTTATCTTTGTTACGCTTACAACCAAAATATAAAAACACTAATGATAAGATTAAAATCTTAAAAATATTCATGTTCATAACTTAATGTCTCCTTCAATATAACAATATATCTCATTAAATTAATTTTAATTATTAAGTAAAATTGAAATAATAAGATTAAGATTTTGAATAAAAAAATAATTTTAATTAATTTAAATGTTAAAAATTATCCTAAAAGGGCTGAATTTGCTTACTCTAATTATTGTTATTACTAAAATTTAAACTATATTTATTAAAATACACACAATATTGCAGGAGAGGTAAATGATCGGAATAAGTATCATTTTAGTTTTATTAATCCTTGTACCGTGCTGTAAGCTTGCACACGGAGTGAATTCAAAAGCTGTAGTAAAAAATACACCAAAACCAATTGGTGAGATAAAAAATAAACTCAGGCAAAGATTGATCAACAAAAAAGACCTATTTAATCTTTTAAGTAATGTAATTGATACCGTAACAATATCAGCCGCGACTGCTTCACGGTTGGTATTGTTACAAACTCGAACCTTTTGGTTAGTTACAATCAGTAGCTAACCAAAAGACTTTAGGACATTTAGTTACCTATTCACCTATTCCTTTTGTATAAAATCACCTGATCTTAACAGTTTAATACTTACTTAAAGTGATTATTACCTGCACATTATTATTCTTTTTATTTTCTAAAGTTATTGTTTTTTTGCAAATTAGAGCTATCATTAAGAGTTATAAACTTTTACGTTGTATGCTTTTAAACTGTTGTTAATCGAAGTCCAGCTTTGAGTTTGGCTTCGGTTAATCTTTAAATAAATTTTTTGGATAGACAATATTTAAGGCAAGCCCTATCCCCATCAATCTGAAATTGTAGAACCAAAAGTACAAATAGCCGGATATTTTTGTCGCAAGTCTCTCCTATACTGCATTACCTCAGCATTATCAAAAGCATTGTTTAAGATCTCTTTTGATAACTCCCTTACAAAGTCAACATTAACCACAAATCTTTGCTTTTCCTTTAAGATAAAACCAATATAAATCAATTTTTTTAAATCTTCTCTTATTGTATAATAAGATATATTGGCTTCTTTACTTAAGGCTTCAATTGATTTCACTGTGCGATTATCTTTTCCCAAATTTTTAATAACAAACTCCAATAAATCACAAAACCTCTCGGGTATTTCTGTTAAATCAATTCTGCGATTTTTTTTATCCCTACCAAATTCTTGCCTATGAAACTGCCCGTAGGCACCACTTATCCTAAAGAACAGCATACTTAAGGATATATTCAAACAAACGGATAGAAATAGTAATAAATAAACAAAAAATATTTGATAAAACCCATCGCGTCTAACAACATCAGACATCCCAGTAAGAACACTTATACCCTTAAGTTTATCATTATTAGCAACTCTTAATGCAGATAACCTAGCAAGTTCCATATTTAAATTTTCTAAATCATTAAAGCATTTATTCTGCAATTCCTCTAAATTCTTATTCTCTAAATGTGCAGCATTAATCTCATCGATTAATTTTTGTTTATGAGTTTGTCTCTGATCCAAACCTAAGTATTGACCCCTAGCAAGTTCTATTCTCTGCCTATTACCCTCAATCTTTAAATCAATAAGGAATATCTCACTTTTGATTCCATTTTTTCGCAAATTTAATAATTCTCTAGTGTTTATCTCCGTCTCATGATAACGATCTTTAATCTCAATAATAGTATTATTAAATATCATATGAAAGAAGCTCTCAAAACTAGCCCATGAGCTTAAAACATGCGTTAAGAGTACCATGAAAATAAATATAGGCATTAACATTTGTCCCAAGACAATAATAAAATTTGAACCATTATCTCGTAACCGGTCTCCACGGGTACGCAAGAATGATCCAAAATATAATAACGTTAAAATTGGAATTAATATCATAGATATTGTAAATGGTAGTAAAAAATATATATCAGAACGATTGCTACCAATATAACTTGCAAGCCCATAATAAGCATGTACTATATTAAAACCTAGCAAAAATAATGCTAACATAATTAAAAAAATATTATGAATAAAAAATTCAAGATTACTTATCGATTCTCTTAATATGTTAAATTTGAAATCACTTCTTTTTGCATCTCCTTTAACTAGCATACCATCCTCCTATGCTCAATCGTACTATCATACCCCCACAAATATTTAAAACAGAGATTATTTAAATAATATAAAATTTCGATGTTAAGATCAAATAATATTAATTATTACTCCTTTCAACCTATAAAACTGCGATATCTTTATAATTATTATTTTTAAATAATACATGTTTGCACATTTGAAACATTAACTTTTAATAATAGGAGGAGATTAATCAGAATATTAAAAATGATGGTTTTATTATTAATAGATGATAGATTATATAGAATACAAAGATTAAAAAATGATAAGAAAACAGGACAACTGATAAAACAAATTCTTGATGTCTGAAGGTTTCAGGACCCTCTCATCCAGCACTAGCTCGGGACATTGATGGCATTAATGAAATTCAAGGTAATATGCAAAAGATAAAAAACTGAAATAATGGCTACTTAAAACAGAGAACACAGAGGTTGAGCTAAAGGTAAAGGAGAAATTAGATAGTCTCAAAACTCTTATGTTCCCGTATATCAACTTAAATTAAATAATAATTAATAACTATAATATCAATGCCATTTAATATTTCTCAAATTAGATCTCCATTAATCTGGATAAGCATAATAGTAGTTAATAACCTTTATATTGTCCCTACCCCTTAGTATTTCTAAGATTAGATCTTCTTTTTTCAAGTTATGGTGCATTCGCAAAGCTATATCTCTTGCATGAAATATCCGTATTTTGTCGTCTACCCTACCCACAGCACTCATTACACGTAGCTCTCCACTTGAATACGCACCATTTTCAATGATAAACGCCCGCTTAGCATCACTATTCTTTATCTGGATGCTACTCTGACCACTTTTATACTGTAGTAATATTGTATCGACACTTTGAGTAATCTTGATATCATCTGATTCATCGCTAATAGTAAAGGTTCCATAATCTCTAAAAAGAGTAGTAGCTTTAGGCTTAATATTCGTATGACTAATGATTACTGTCGCCCGCTTATCCCATTGATCCCGCTTCTTATTGTGGTAATAATAATAGTTCCAAACTCGATTATCGCTATTATACCCACAATTAGCATCAAGAATCCATGCATTACTAAGCCCCTCATTAGGTAATAATATGCAAGACATGACAGAAATCATTAATATTGATAACAAAATCACGCTCAAGCACATCTCTAACCTCCTATGAAATTAACTGTGAATTTATTATCTTAAACACACAAATTAAAATATAGAAACCCTTAAAAATGATTTTTTAAAACAAAAAGTATAATATTGAAAATTAAAATGATTTTTAATTCATTTATTAATACAATATAATATCAAACCGGATAAGCATAATAGTAGTTAATAACCTTTATGTTGTCCCTACCCCTTAGTATTTCTAATATCAGATCCTCTTTTCCCAAATTATGTTGTGCGCGCAAAGCCGTGTTTCTCGCCTGCAATACCTGTTTCTTCCCCTCTACCTTCTCTGTATCGCTTAGTATATCCATTTCTCCACTTGAATACGCACCATCTTCAATTATAAAAGCTTGCTTCTGACTGTTACCCTTTATCTTAACCACACTCATACCGCCACTCTCATACTGCACTATGATTACATCTTCCCTCTGAACAATCTTAACATCCTTTGATTTATCTTCAATAACAAAACTTCCATAATTTAGAAAACTTGAATGTGCTCTAGATGTAATCTTACTATGACTGATAACAACGTTAGGATCCTTGTCCTTAAAATACACACTTCCAGTATAACCCTTTAAAATGCCAAATAAACCTGAATCAGTTAATACATGGAAACTACCATTATCTTTGCCAATTTTTATAGTAGCAATGCTACCAATTTGCACATCCATACTCTTCTCATACATGTCTACTTTTATATCACTAAGTATTATTTTAAAAAATAGAATGTTTAAGACAGTAGTCAAAATTATAATAGCTAATACCCCAGAAACAGTCAATAAAATTGGTTTAAACCGCATAACCTTTACCTCTAAAATCTAATATATAAGGGCAATTTCTTCTTAAATAACTCGCTTCAGGAAACCTCTTGAGTTTTCCCCAAACCCATAATGCTACCACCAAAAAGAGGTGCAACAACTCTTCTTACCCCCAAGAGAAATTACACAAAGAATTATATCACACATAAATACTTTACAAAATCACTCTCAAGTATATCAATACTAATATTAAACTAAGAAGGTTAATTAATTATAACCTAAATATCAATTAATATTAAGTACACTTTATACTATATTATTCTACATTCTACTCAAGAAGATTTTCTAGTGACTATTTAAATTCAAAGAGAAGACAATAACTTCTTTATTGCTTCTCTAATACTTTTTATCTTTAGATTATTATCGTAATGTTTGCTATTGTTCCTAAACCGCTGTCTTTGCATCTGCAAGTATCTTTGTGATTGAAGTCTTTATTGCATCTTTTATTGCTACCAGCAATTTATTTGCTGCCTCTACTCCTACTTTTTGTACCGCTTCTTCAGCTGATTCTGCTGATGATAGCTTGCCTCCTTGGATCAAAGAACGCAACGCTATCCCTCCTGCTACAGATGCTGCTTTTGCATCTTTTACTTTAGCTTCTATCTCGACATTAGGGTTTCCATGTACTGAGTCTCTTGATACTCCAACCACTGCAAACTGTACCGCTGTTGTTGCTGCATCTGCTGAAGATGCTCCTTGCAAATTTACTGCTCCGCCCATTGCAACTGCCGGTACATCATTCTCACCTGTCACTATTATGGAAGCTAGGATCTGTTCCTCTGTTACAGATCCTAGTATTGCTAACGTTTTTTCTGTATCTGCCACACCAGCATCCCCTGCTTCCGCCAATGCTTTTGCTCCGACTACATTGTCACTGCCTACTGCTACATCGCCTGCATCTGGTATTATTCCTGCTGCTGTAGCTATTGTCTTTAAGCCTTTAAGACCTTCTTTTGTTGCTGCCGGATTTGCTCCCTGACCTAATCCAACATTTTGTATTTGTACTTCACCTACCTTTCCATCTCCCCCATCAGTTGCCTTTGATAAAGAATTTAAGCTACCCTTTAAGTCTTCTAAGGACTTCTTAGTTGCTTCTATATCTGTTACCGCAATAGCTTGATCAAGTCCTTCTCCTAATTTTTTAAAAAATCCAGAAATATCACTCTTCTTCGTGTTTACATCTGCCGGTTTACCTAAAACCTCATCTACTAGCTTTGTAAAATCCCCAAGTGCTGCCTCAACATCACCATCTATCTGCTCAATTCCTGCACCTCCAACTTTCAATGCTTTATCTCTCCCAGCATCATATTGCTTACAACTTATAAAAAGCATCATTATTACTAAAATACTTATTATATTTACATACCTCAATGTAACCCTCCTACATAATAAGCAAATATACTGCACAAACCCCCATTAATATTATGGGATTTTCACTTAACAAATGAAGAGTTCGCTTTAATGAAATTTTAAAACACTACAAAACACCTGAGGTAGTACCTGTTGCAATAGTAGGAGAACCAACAGCATTTACATAAGTTATGCTACCAGCGCCATGTGTATGACTTTCGAATAATTTACCATTAATATATACTTTTCCTTTAAAGTTAATGCTATCCGCCTCAATGATTAAAGATTGCGCCTCAGCTTTCACACTCTTGCCCTCAAGACTAACATTTTCGGCATTTAAGTTTAACTTATCAGTCTTAACACCAAATTCTTTGGAAGTTATGCTAAACTTATCTATTTTAATACCCGCACAC
This sequence comes from Candidatus Borreliella tachyglossi, assembly GCF_003076595.1. NCBI lineage: Bacteria > Pseudomonadati > Spirochaetota > Spirochaetia > Spirochaetales > Borreliaceae > Borrelia > Candidatus Borrelia tachyglossi. The sequence continues at coordinate 29,172 of NZ_CP025786.1, forward strand.
TCGGGAGTTACAGCATTTAGGATATAAAAATGATGTTTATCAAAATAATTATTATCCGCTTCATTGAAAATATTAATGCTACTTTGAAGCAATATAACTTGATCGCCCTCTTTAAGTTTGAGTCTTAAATTTGAAATATTACGACTTACAATACGCAATCCATCATACTTCGGGATTTCAACAATGCCTTCTTGCTTCTCAGAATCAAACTCCTTAACAATGCCAATCCGACAAATAAATAAATTCTCACGCAAATATTTTTTAGCATCTTCTAATACCAATGAATCGCTACTTAGGCTACCCAAACTTCTGCAAACCTCATAATTTTGACTCATACCTACGCCACCTACCTTACTACATTAGATTCGTCATAAAGCTTTAATTTAAGTGTGCAATCACCTATATTGCTTAAACTAGCACCTGTTTCCTGCACGACAGCCTTCACAATCTCGCCATATCGATTCATAAACTGAACACCATCCCCTACCTTAATCTTGTCTGTAAAAAGAATTGTTGCATTCCAAAAATTGAAAGTATATTTATCTACAACCCTTACTTCTTTTTGAGGAATAAATAAAAGTGCAAAATCATCCAAATTTTTGTATACTCTTTCTAGTGAGCTTAAACCATTAAAATTAACAAAAACAAATCTAGTATCAACCCCATCTGAGAAATTCCCAATATCAACAAATACTGAATGCACATATTTACCTATAAGCTTTTCTACAAATTCTTTCAAAGTCTCTGCATAAAACCTTTCATCTATTATGCGCCCCTTATCCTCTCTGCCAATATTAATAACGGCCTTATCTTTAAATACAGCTTTTATTGCTTGCTCTAAAGATTGCCCTTGAAAATTTCTAACAGTAAGTTTTTGGTTTAAAAAAGTCTCTCGAGATAACAGGTAAACATCATACTCACAAATAAAATCACCATTTTCAAAATCAAAATCAATGGGTGCACCCAAATATCCAGCCATAACAAACTTATAAGCCGGGTACTTTTCATAAGAAAACTTTTTATAATATATTTTAACAACATCTCCAATTTTTAAAGATTTATTAAAGTTTACGGGCATGTTAAATAATTGCAGACGTGCTTTTTTGCACTGCATTGCACTTACAAAGGGATATTCATTACCAATTAAAATATTAACAAGAGGCGCGCCGCCTTTTGTCTGTATTACCATTTTGGGTTTGCGACTTACAATTTTTTCATGATTGGTGAAAAACTCTATTTTAAAGTCGTACTGAAACAATATCATAAAAACTCCCCTACAAACTCATCAAGTAAAAAGATTCTTTGTACATTAATTATTTTAAAATACACATAGTGTACCAATCCCTCTAACATGGGTACTCGTTGCTCCAACACCTCTACTTGATCTAACATTGATAGCTGCTCTGCTGCCACCACTGGGTCTGATATCACTACTAATGTAAGGTCTAGCATTGGTGTTACTTGACCTCTCACTACCATAAGGTCTGGAACTGTTACCTGGTCTGGCATTGGTATTGGGTCTGGTATTAGGTCTGATATCGCCACTGGGTCTGGCATTGCTACCTGGTCTAGCATTGGTATTAGGTCTAGCGTTAGTATTAGGTCTAACACCACCACTGGGTCTGGCATTGCTGCCTGGTCTAGCATTGGTATTGTTTAATCTATCACCATTATGCCTAGCATTTACTACATTGCCTTGTGGAGACTCTAACCTTATGCCCAGTCTACGAGTAACATAATTTTCCGCAAACGCAATTTCTCTAATCTGTAAATTAATAAATACTTTGGTATAATCTGGACTTTCAATCAATTTCTTATTGCGAAAATTCAACAGTCTATGCCTATACTTAGCAAGTTGATTGTCCATAGGAACCTCGATTATATCTCTGAATCGATTATCAGTCTCAACAAAAAGATCGTCATCTAAATAATGGCTATCCGCTTGTAAGAATTCTTTTTCTACCTTTAAGAAAATATCATCTTTGATTATAGTCAGCAGGCTTTCATAGTAGTTCGCAAGATCTATTACTCGCCTTAAAATTCGATCAGCCTTTAGATGTCTACTTGAATCATTAACCTTCACCAGAGTCCCGTCTAAAAACTCATAACTTAACTCATAAGCATCCTCAACATCTTGATTAAAATTCCAATTTTCGAAATTAAAAGGTTGAACAAGGATTGCATTAAGATTTAAAATTAATCCAAATAATAATAACACATATAAAACCTTTAACATAAATATTCTCCTACAAGTATTTTAACCTTTATAGCTTAAAAAGTTAAAAGTCTTTGCTATTTTAATTTGTAAACTAATATCAAGCTCATCGATAAATGGAGTACTTTTAAGTTTTAAAGAACTAATAATAGCCGTCTCATGAAGACCTATCACGGGACCGTAAATCGTATAATAAATGCCCGATTTAAATCTTTCTCTAAACTGCATCTTGACAAAATTAGAATTAAACTCTAAAACACTGTTGGCAAAGGGAGTTACTCTTAGATGATCAAGTAACACCCTATCATAAATAGAAGACAAAATTGCATTATTAAGAGTAATGATTTCGGGTTTTGCAGTAATGTTATAACTAACAAATTCACTCCGCCTACTACTAATATTAATAACGGCTCGATCGCTACTAATGCTACTTAAATTCTCCTCAACTGCCCCTCTTTTAGGAAATACAAAGAACACCTGAGGAAGGTATCCTAGTCCATTAAAATCAGGACGCGGGAAGAGTGCAATAAAATTAGATACGTTAGCGAGGCTTAAGATTTGATTTATTACTTCCTTAATAAGTAGTGTTGTTTTCTCTAGCATACTATTTTCCCTCTAAGGCATCCGTGAACTCTGGCTGCCCATTCTGTAATCATGAATATTATTCTTAAACCCTGTAGAATCGCTTACTCTATCTAATAGTTCTGTTAAATTTTCAATAGCACTCGTCATGTTATCTAGGGCAGTATTAATAGGCTCAACGATGCTTCCGGTAATATTTAATCCTTTAAGAGAACTTACAAGCTCACCAATTTTCGTCAAGAGTGTTTGCATATTTGTATCCAAATCTATTGCTGAGAGGTTATCTACGCTGTCTTTATGCCCAATAGTACCAAAGTTTGGTTTTCCGTCATTAAAACTTGAAAGTGCACTCTTAAGTTTGTTTCTTAGCAAATCGCTTCTTGAGCTTGTATTTATATTTAAGCCTGCATTAAACCCTGAGCCTTGGATTAAACTATCATCAAAATTATTGTTATAAGGATTACCATTTATCTTTGTGCGCGTTGAGTTATTGATAATAGAAGATAAACGCTCATCATCCCCCTGGAATAGCTCATAAACGACAGACACAGCATCCTCATTATTCTTCAAGCGACCACTAGTCTTTAAGTAGTTTGCAAGTTTAATGGCATCAAAAAGTGTCTGATCCCCACTTACCTTATCCTTAGATAACAAAGACTTAAACCCACAAGTCTGCAAAATAAAATCATTCATGTCTACCTGAGTGTCAAACTTACCCGCAAGCATGTCAGTTAATTTAGCACTCTCATCATTACTGTAAGTTACATCTTCAATTCTTAATAAGTTAGTACCATTGCTTTGATCGGAGTTTATGCTTAATTTCGGATTAAATTGCTGCTCATTAAATTTATTCTCAGTATCATTATTCTTTAAAGTCTCAAAGATTTCCCCCCCAAGATTGAAATCAACATCTGGGCATTTAACAGCAAATTTGTTCGCAAGCTCTGGTAAATATAGATTATCTAGACTTAAACTCCTAAACAACTCGTCTGCAGTATTGACACCCAAACTAACATCAGAATTTAAATTAGAATTAAAACTAGAATCAGAACTGGATTTGCAATTAAGATCAGCAACAGAAGGTAGCACAAAGTCTGCGAAATTATTGTATGAACGTTCGCTGGTAAGTGTAGGCAGTAACTCCCAAAGCATATTGTACTTAAATCTAGATAACTCTTTCTCCTTATAACCCTCATCTGTAACTTCTCTTCTACCTCTTAAATCTGCAGCATTTAAATTTTGTAAGTATTGGTTACAAAAAGCATTAGAAGAATTATCATAAGGTTTTAAATTCTGACCATAAGCATTAAAGCTTGGCAAGTCAACTAAAAAAGCCTCATACCAAGCACTCTGTCTAAACAAATCATCTTGTGAACTCATATTAGTAAAGAGAGACGCAACTTGTTCTTTGAAAAAATCCTTACTGCTCTCAAACCCTAAGCCAAAATGCTTATTTAAATTAATGCTTATAAAAGGAGTATAGCTTGAAAACAATCCGTCCTTTAAGTTAAAGAAAGGCTTATTGTTCCATAGCTTATCTATAATATAACGCACAAAATCTCCTAAACACTAGATCTTAAAAAAATTTCATAAATTTCTTTTTTAAGTTTAAAACTAGCAATTTTATTAATCTCTAAAAGCTCAGAGTATTTAAAACGCTTAACCTCATCGAAGGTGCAAACCTTCATTAAAACAGGAAAATAATACTTACAAGCCTCACTTCTTAAATATTTCAGGTAAGAAAAATAGTCATCCAAAGTAGCATTATGCATAATTAGTTATCCCTTATGTTTAAATAATTTTTTAAAATACAAATTATTGCTTATCTGATATTAAGTTTTCATAATTCCAGTTCTCATTAATGTGAGAATACTTAATAAAATTCCCACTAGCATCTTGAAAACTTTCAATATAAACTAAACTAGGCTCTCTTAATCCCTCAATTTTGTCTAGAAGAGAGTATTGAACTGCGAAAAGAATTGTTGGGAGTGAATATTTATATAAAAATGAATGTTTTCTATCAGAACTAAGAATCTCATAAAATTCATCAAAGAAATTAGGTGATACCATCAAAGCACTAATTCTTTTAAGCACAGATAAGCTATTAAGCTCACGCCTTAGAGTTTCCTGACTAACATCAAATCCTAAAATAGAATCCCAGTCATACATAGGAATATCTCGCAAGGTATACTCATAAGCCTTATATTTAGTTAAAATTTTTAGCTTGTACCTCAAATTCTAGACCCTCTCAACTTCGCAATTAATCGCATGAATCACAAAATTAACAGTCTCACTATCATTTGCATAGCTCCTGCTTGGTACTTCAGAAAAAAACGCACTATTGGAAATAATTTTAAGTCCCATCTGGTCATTGAAAACTAATGGTTTAAGTTTTTCTAGTTTGGAAGAATCAGAGTAAAATTGATCATTACTAAGTTTAGTTAAAGCCTTATAATCTGCTGATCCTTTGGTAATCTCTAAATTGAATATATGAGTAACAGTTCTTGGATCTCTGAAACTAGGAATTGGCACATTGCGATCCTCAGTGCTTGCAGTAGCCATAATATTTGGTGATGTGGAATATTGAACTTTTCCTCTATCTATTAGAATACCTGCAAAGCTAAAAAATACTAAATCTAGTGAGTAGTAATCCTTCATTGTGCAGCTGCCTCCCCTCTTAAATAATCATTAATATCATCACTACTAATATTTAAGACTACGCTTTTAAAGCTATCATTATATTTAACTCGAATAGATAGGTTTAAGCCTAATCCATTAGTTGTAACAATTTTAAGTTTAATGTCCCCATAAGATACAATTAATCCTCTTTCTTTGAATTCCTTAAATAAACACTCAAGGCCTGCTGTGTAAGCATTAGGTTTCCCGTCCTCAATATTAAGCGCACTAAGCTTGCTGTTTTGTCTATTGTTTCGATTCCAAATACGAATAAGCTCGCGTGTTGCTTCCGTTTTTAACACATAATATGTAAAGACTTCATCAATTGGATTACCCGCAAAATCAACCCCTTCTTTTAATGCTAAAACCCCATCCCTTCCGGTCTCATTGAGTAGTGAATAAAAATTAATATTATCTTTTCGCAAAGCGCTAATTAAATTTGCATCATAGATTGGATTACCCTTAAGCGTGATTCCATAAGGATTAACAGACTGGAAAATTGATGCTTGGTGCAAATACTTAGAGATGAACTTTAGATGCAAATTATCATCATTTACATATACAACAATAATTCCATCTCGTTGACTTGCAACTTTTTTCTTTAAAAAATCAGGTAACTCTTTAGTCTTACTTGCAAATACGCTAAATTGAACCAAAGCCTTAATTGCCTCATAATCACTCTTAAGCGTTTCTTCCACTTTATCCACAAATACTACAAAGGTGTGTGCATGTTTCTCTAAGTATGCAACTAAATTTTTTATGTCCTTGTAGATATATAAACTTAAAGATCCTAGACCCGCTTCACCAAAAAAATCACTGCAACTTGTAGCTAGAAAAGTTTTCTGCTCCAAGATAATTTTGGCCTTCTGATGATCTTCACTTACCAAATCTTTAGCCTTAGGAAGTTCTTCAATGCTTGCCTTAAAGCTTGAAGTATTTAGTACAAGATGCCCTTCGCTTAAAACATCGCTTTTGTAAATAAGCAAAGGACTACAATAACTAATACTATTTGGCTTAACTGCACTATCAATTAAATTAACATTAATTGTATCTTGTGGCATATTATCTCCTTTTTAAATTTAATTTTTAATATATTTTTTATTTATTATACTTAAATCCAATTATTTTAAATCTCCACAGCTTGTATGTTTGCTCTATAAATCTGACTTAGCCCAATACATGATCTATTGCGTCCACCTGACACATTCTTGATCCCCTCATTATTTAGATTACTTATTGCTTTTATGTAATAATTTATAGATAGCTTACTCGAGTTTTCAAGTTGCTGCAAAAATTCAAACCTATGAGAGCTTTCATGTAAAAATTCCAGAAAATGCTCATAAACACTATGCAAGTTACAATAAGTCGCAAGTTCACAGCAACAATCTCTAGTAAACCCTAAAAAGTAAATAGTAAAATTTAAGCTAAATTCATTAACATTCCCATAAAACCCTCCACTCCTTAAGCTTCGTGGGACAAGTTCTTCGTACCCTTCTGGCCTTACAACAAGTAAATCAGAATGATTTTCTGGTAAATCACTTAAATTTAGGCTATTATATGAATTAATAAGCTCTATATTTAAAGATTGCCTCTTTAAGTATTCCTTAAACTTAAGTAATACTTTGATTAGAAAAGTTTGAGATTCATATAAACTCAGTAACATAATTACAACTCCCATCTGCATTCTAACTTGCTTGCAAGTCTTAAAGTCTTCTAACCATCAAAACGGTATATCCGATTTCATTTTGGAAATATCCACTTATACTCATAATCTCTAGGAAAGACTTCTCAACTAATACTTGCTCTTCTGGTCTAAAGTTAAGACCATCTAGAGTGTAAACCTTAGCATAACGCTCGTTTACATATATTTTTGAACCAAAAAGCTCAACTGTCTCGTCTTTGTTTAATGGTAAGAATATGCCATTAAATTTAGTCAAATGATCATGATCAATCTTTGTCGAAATAGTTGCATTCTCGCTATTTTTAACTAAGGTTTTTTTCAATAAAAACATAGGTTGCTCATACCTTCTGATAAGGTTAGATACTGTTAAATAAATATCTTTAAGCGCACTCATTAGATTACTCCTATTAATCCTTTATTTTTGCCCCTACTAATTTCTCTTAGCAGATCATTAAAGGCAATGCAAAAATCCTTAACTCGTGCTTCATCTCTTAAGACATAATCGGAATACTCCACCGATATCTCATTAAATCTCTCTGACTTTACTCTACTAAAGTCAAAATGTGTAAGCTTACCTCTCTTCTTAAGCTCACATCCTAGAAAGTAATAAATAAGAAGAAATACCTTACCATCATTTAAATCCTTAAGCCCTATGTCGTAACTAAGCAAAATATCCTCAAGTAACCCCAAATACACATTAAAATCTTTGATACTAAACTCCTCTGTTTTAAGCACAAGCAAGTCTAATATTCGAGAGTATATGTAATCTAAAGGTTCAACCTCGTTTTTCATTTTTATTATTCCCAAGTTACCTTAAGTCTAAGGATTGAATTCTCACTTGCAAGGATGCTACCAATAGAGAAATCCAGAAAACTAGTTCTAAAATTACTACTTGATACTTGTGTATACGCATTAAGCACCGGTGGATGTCCATCTTTTAAAACTATAAGTTTAGAACTTCTCGGATAAATCAACATCTCATCGTCCAGTAAGTTCGTAGTTTCAAGTTCAATATCAGCATCATTGTTGATTGCCTTAAGAGAATCAAATAACATATCCTTATATGAATAATTATTATTGGGTAACCTCTCAAGCAATAGCCCTTTAAGTTTAGCAGTAGTTAAAACTTTAAAAGGCACACTTCTCTCATCTTCTAGATTAATTTTACCTAGCTCTGCATTGCAAGCTTTTACTAAATCCGCAGCTTTTGTGATCTTTATTGTCTTATCTATTTGCCCTGGAAGATTAAGTAGACCATACATAGTCTCTCTATTAGCCTCATCAACAAGAAGAGTACGCTTGTGCTTACCATCACCTGTAAGGCACAGACCACCTCTTAAATAGTGAGCACTAATCAGTTTGTGTATCTCAGCTATAGAATATTTAAGACCTTCTTTCATATTAATATTATTTACAGCCTGTATATCTAATTTGCCATCAGGTGCGTAATATGTAAATGCGTATTGAAACGGCAAATAATTAACAAAAACTACTTGTCTTTTAAATTTAATAGTAGCAACGGTACTAAAATCATTAACCCTTAGAGTTGGAAGACCTGTTAAATTTGAATGCCACTTTACAACTCTCTCGCTAGCAAGTGATACATCACTACTCTCTATTTGTTCATTATCAAAAAAATGATAATATTCCGGAATCGGCCTCTCAAGAGATAAAGATTCTCTAATTGTATTTACAAATTCTTCGTTATTAAATAAACTTTCACTCATAATCAATCTCCTTAAATTTAACTAGCACTCGCAATAGTCTTGCTTAATAGCATTACTTTTGTGCCATAATATCCTGGTTTATCCTTAAACTCACAAGCACTACTTAAGGCCACTGCATGCATATATGAAGACTTACTGTTAATACTTTTAAATAATCCCGACTCATCAACAACTAATCTATCTCCAGATTTAACATCATTATGACTAAGCACAATACATTCAAAACTACTAGCAATTGAGATAACTGTTGCTGTCTTAGTAAGATCATCATAATCTACGCAAATCCCATAAAGATCATCACCCCCTCCGCGTGCAACCCTAGGCTCAAGCCCCTCCTCAATCACTAGCTTTACGCCACATTTATAGCAGAAATTAATAGCTTGGAAATTTTGCAATCTTTCTGATGCAAAAGCCTTAAGCACACCTTTGTGAGCAAAATACATATTTGCAGATTCTAGTCCACCCGATTTATCGAAAACAGATGAATATGTGTTATAATTAACTTGTTTAAGTTTCTCTAAAACTTCTGCATAACTTTTGGCTTTCCTTAAAGACTCCTTCTCTTCTCTAAGGCTATCATTTTGATGTAATAAATTATTTAAACTTGTCTCTAGATTATTCTTGTCTTGCATAAAATATTCTCCTAAAAATTTTTTAAATCAAAATTAATTTTTAAACTAAGATATCAAGATTTAAGCGTATAAAATTCTTGCTTAATCTTGTGCCACTCATTCAGCATTGCTTGTCTTAAATCTTTATAATTATTTATTAAATTATCTTTATTTCTTAAATTTAATTCCCCACTAACATCATTAACTCTACTAAAAGTCATCAAGCTATATGAATTATTTTTGTTCTTACATGAATCAATATTTGCACTAGCAAGCCTTAAGAGTATATTTTTGACCTCCAGACTTAAGCTCGCAATATCAAGAGTGCCTGCAACTGCCAGTATCTGCTTTTCTGCAACATATTTCTTTACAAGTTCACGAGCTTGAATATCTAAAGCCCCAGATAAATCATGTCCTGCATGTAAAAGTTCTTGTGTAGAATAGCTTGAACTTAAATGATCATCAGCAAGCCTAGTTATCCAAACAGCCCTACTAATCATCTCATCACCAGTACCTGTTGTCGCCCTACCTGATAAAGCTTCCCCATTAAGCTCACTTGGTGAAACATTCATGTTAGGCCTTATAGCCTTTTCTGATGCTTCCTTCACGAAACCTCCTTAAAACGAAAAATTTAATTTCCTTCTCAAAGTTTCTATCTCATCACCACTTAAAGAATTATGTTTTATAAGTTCTAAATATTTAGAATATGCATCTAGTAATTTTAAATCCCTTTCCAGCTTCTGCTCATCGCTTAAGATAAGCAAATCATTAAACTTCATGTTGAGCCTGTAATGCTTATTAAGCTTCATATTAACCGCAAGTGCAGCCGATTCTTGAACCGTACCTAAAAAATCAATATAGTTACTGCGATCTCCCTTGCCGTCTGAACCTAAACCCTTAACTTGTTCATTAAAACTTCTAGTTAATGGTTCTTTAGTGTCAGCACCAATTTTTGCTCGTATAAGCTCAAATGCTTCCTTTAAAAATGTAAGATCATACTTTATGACTTCTAAACGTGCAGAACCATCCGCACTGTAAAATATTCCATCATTTCCTAAACTATCCCTAAGCCTACTAAGCGTCCGATCAAGCTCAGAACCCCCAGCACCTGATACACCATCCCCAATGCTATCCTCACGATCATTGCTCTTAAAAAATGTAGCAAATAATCCCCTACCCTTAAACCCAGTAACCTGACTCCTAGCAGAACTTAAAGACTCCATAAGACTCACTAATTGTTCATCCTTGTAAAACAAAAAATTATATTGCTCAATTCTCTTTTCAATCTCTATATATATCTGTTCCAAAAGACATATATCTAAAAGCAAACTCTGGGTATAAACTGGTGCATGTGCGCCCAATATATAATCAAAGTTCTCATATATAATAACCCTACTCTTGTGTATAACAATGCTCTCACCATCATCACGTAAATACTGAATGCAATCATTATCACGATCATCTCTTAAGCGTCTATAATCTAAATATTTAAACCCCACTGGTAATTCATCATTAACACCTCTACTTAAATCTTCGTCTAAAGATTTAGGCTTAATTAAAATATACCCAGCCCCATTAAACCTATAACTTATCATAGCCTCAAGAAGTGCGTCTGATAACTCCAAACCTAAAAGTCTCAAATCAACATTAAAACCCACTCCCAAATATTCTAAATAAATACCAGGCCTTAAAGCATCCTCCACTGAATTTTCTATATAATTCCTAAAAAATATTGAATACTTGTAAAGTTCCATAGGATTTATATGACCCTCAGAACCTAGTACACGCGCAAATCTGTTAACTACTTTTTTAAATATCATAAATTAACTATATCAAAAAAAATATATTTTGTAAAACACTTATCATTTAATAACTTTTATTATATTTAAATAATTTTAATATAATAAAAGTTATTGGTTTTAAAATTTATCTAACTCCAGAATATTTGTTATTCTCCATTTAGATTTCATTTTAAAATAACCACTAAATTGTACTGGGATCGGGAGTTAAAGACGCACCGATAAGTTTATTTTAACTGCACTAAGGTTGTGGAAGTCTCAAGGATCATTCGGTCAGATTAACTGTACTTACATCAAGAGGCCAAAAAAACCATTTAACTTACCTCTTAAGTACACTCCAAAAAATTCAGATAAGAACGTGCTCCCATGAATTAAGGCATTAACTTCCCCTAAATAATTGAATTAAGTCACCGCAGTTTTTGTGTCCAAGTGCCTCTTTAATTTTTCCTTCATCTAAGCCTAAAAGTTTATCAAACTGATCTTTTTTTAAGTTTTGTTTAAGAGCATCTAAATCTGATCGTTGCTTTGCATCTAATTTTTCTCTTATGGCCTCTTCTGGTGTTTTTTTATTTACTGTAGCTTGCTCTTCTTTTACACCTACTTTACTTTCACCTTTCACCTTACTATTTCCAGCATTCCTCATAATCTCACCATATGGCTTACAACTAAAAAACAGTAACAATAAAATTAACATAAAATTAATCTCCTTCATTATCTATCTCTCCTATTCCTTACACTAACCATAGTCAATAAATATATAGCAACTAAAGATATCATCATTAAGAGTATTAAACTTGTTAAAGTGGAGTATTAATTTACTAACTACTTAGGTTTAAGCATACAAGCCTTAAACTACTGCGTGTATTACAACTACACTTAACACATAGCGCACCTTTAAGACCAAAAATCTATAAGTTTTGCTTCCTCCTAAGCCTAAGTTTTATTCTTTAAAATTTTATACTTAAAGGCTTGCTATGAACACCGCTTAAAGCTTGTTTAAAAAACACATAAATATTTATCTAAAATACTTGCGAGGTCTGCCTCTCTTTTTAGGAATCCCTGAAAGTATAAACTGGTGCAATGCTTAAAATTATATAACTAATGTACATAAGTTTTATGAGCACAATTGAAAGAAATTTAATAATATTCATAAACGCGATTGAAAGAAATTTAACAGTTTTCATAAATATAATTAAAAAACACTTCTTGGCTTTCATGATTGCAATTAAAATAGACTTAAGAGTTTTCATTTAACCTCCCCTTAAAAATTTATACCTAATAAGTATATCTCAATATTAAAATTTTATAAGTAAATCTCAATATTAAAATTTTATAAGTAAATCTCAATATTAAAATTTAAGGAGATTATCAACAACTAAAGGGATTAATTTTTCAATATCTATGTTTAAGAGCAATACAACTTAACCCAACTACTCAGCCTAATCTCTTGTGCAATTCAAGCAAAGTCTTTGAGTCTATTTATTAGTTAGAAATCATATTCTTTCAAAAAATTGGGTAACTGGACGACATATTCCTTATGATCATGAGAGATCAAAGTAACTTTAAGTTTATCTTGCGCCTTTAGTCTATCAATGAGTCCTTGCCTTAGATTAACAACAAAAGTATTAACCACTTCCACTGGAAATATAATATCAAAAAGTGGTCTCTGATATTCTGTAACAGGATTTATCTGAAAATCCTTAATGGTTTCAAGTTGAGCACTAGGTTCATACAAATAAAAGATTGAAGGTTGTGCATCTACACCATCAAAAATGACATTTGTAAAATCAATCATTTTCTTTCCATCAACTATAACAAACTCCAGCTCATAAGCCGGATACTCCTTACGACAAAAATATTTATTACAAGACTCTAAAGCACAAGCTGATAATAAAAATAACCCTGAAACATTGATAAATACTAATATCCTTGCAACAAATCGCATAACCATCACCTCCAAACTAAAAATTACCTAGGTATTCCATTAGGGTGTATAAGCTCAATAGAATTGAGGAATGCAAGTAAATTTACAGGACTTACCTTAAAAGAATAATTTTTATCAATACCAGTTTCCGTCTCAGATGCAATAACGAAGAAATCCAATTCTTGCGTCCCTGCCTTGCCGGCTAAATTTTTCCATTCTTGCATACAGTGATTTAAATCAATATCAACCCGCACTTCCCATGTTCCATTATACTCACGCATTATCAAAGCTCCATCACGCTTATCCTCTTCCATAGATCCTTCAACTAAAAGACAAATATCATGTTCAACTAACCTTAAATGCTTTATTAAAAGTTCCCTCTCATTTACAAGACGAGCATGCAAAACGCAATAATCACTCAAAATATCAAATCCAAGTGAAAAAGTATCATTACCATTTCTCAAATTCAATTTAATTATGCCCAGATCAGGACTATTGCTATGACGCTTAATTATAACCTCTTGGGACTGCTTAGGCAAAGCTTTACAAGACACAAATAAATTTATCCCGAAAGCCATTATTAAAAATAATCTTTCTATTCTCATAGATTAAATACCTCCCAACGAGCTTCTGTTTGTCACTTTGAAAAACACTTTATATCATTTATTAATATTAATAATGCTATCAATTCGTCTAAGTGCAAGCTCGCCTGATGCCCTAATTGACATATAAATTATGTTCATCAAAGTCTTATCTGCTCCTAAAGTTGATTTTAAAACCTCAAACACCACACCTAAAGCCCTAGCTTCAAGTATGCTCTTAGCTTCTTTAATCTCAGCCTCAGCATCATCTATTAACTCACAATCATCAAAAGTATGACTTAATCCCTCCCTTAATCGTCTCTCAATCTCATCCATCGTATGGAAATCCGTCCTAATCCAATAAAATAAATCCAATACATTATCCACTATCTGAATTACAGATGATGTGTCAATCTCTTGAATAAACTTATCTCTAACTAATAAGAGATGATTATTAAGTCTAAAAGTTACAGCGACAACAACCTCTACCGTCTCCTTTATTCTATCAACTCCATAGTTTAATTCCTTTATGTTGGTTGTACTACAAATTCTATCCAATCTATGCGTAATCTTAATTAGTGAATCAACAGTTACCTGCTCTAGTCTTTTTGCTACATTAACATCATGATTTAAACTTAAATAACTACGAATGTCTTCCCTTTTCATAAATCGTCACTCTTTATTCAAACCAATTACATAACCTTGAAATACTTTATTTTATCAATTCCAAAGAAAATTAATGCTTTTATTACATGACAGTGAAAACCTTAAACCAGTTGCAGTTATTAATTAATTGGTGATTATGGATTTATTATAATATCTAACCTTTAAAATTAATAGTAAAGATTACTTTAAACTATTAAATAACTTTAGACTCATTGACTGATAAGGCAAAACCCTAAGTTCACAAAAACTTAGGGTTAGTAATGAAAACTACTATAAATTCGTGTATATTAAATATTCCTCTTCAAACTATCTTTTAACTCCTTTTTTCAATCTCATCTATGAAATCTGTAAAGCGTTCACCTTTATCCTCATAAGTGAAGGCCTCTTTAATATTCTCAAAAATTTGATTGCTACCTCCTTCCATCTCATCCATAAAAACACTACCTGCTACTTGTACGAAAAATCGATTGATAGATTCTGGATTCCCTTCCTCAGTACCTTCAGGAGTAAGAACATATTTTACTAAAGCATCTACTTGTTCATCACCCTTGATGTCTAAAGGAGACTCAATCTTAGCTTGCTTGAAAATGTCGCTGTCCTTACCACGCTTGATTATATCGTAAACTTCTTTTGATGTGGCGGCTTCCCTTTTTATTATGCTATACATCCTGTCCATACCTTTTCCTAATTCTGTCCTCTTAGAGGAATCAGAATCATTTTTTTCTAACCATTCAAAGAATTTTTTATGTCTCTTTCTCATAGCTGGATGATCCTCATCCTTAAAAAACCAGATGATATCACTTAAAAACCCTTTTAAATTTTCAAATGTATCTCTCTTAGCTTCAACTTCAGCTTCAGCTTCATCATCTAGTGCTTCTGGTTGCTCTGCAACCTTCACAACAGCTACCCCATTTAGTATGCAACTCAATGTAAAAGCACTTAAAACTACAAAAAAAATACTAATATTTTTCAAATTTCCTCTCCTTTATAACCTATGTCTATACCACTCTAATATTAAGCTTATAGCAAAAGAGATAACTTAAAAGCAAACTTTATTATTTTGGAACTCAAAAATAACAAAGGTCAAGCTCCTTCCTTATCCCCAAAAACACTAATAATCTAGGATTGCTAATTATCCCTTAAGCTTACTTGTAAGCTTAAGCACTAATAATAGCAAGTATTATCTTGCACACTACTGACGGTCACACTTAAAAGATTGCCTATATTAAATGATAAGCCTCAAAGGTTAATTTTAAATGTTAATTTTAAATCCAAGACAACGCAGGCAACATCAGGTATTCAGGGAGTCAACATTGCCTACATTATCATGTCTTCTTTAAAAGAAAAACTTACATCAAAATTAAAAATATACAAGCCTTATAATTGGAAACTTTTCTCTAGAATTTCTAAAAATAACTTAATCACCCATTGCCACGCATTTCCCTTCTTTAATAGGACTCTTGTAACTCAGTATGAATAAATTGATCTACATGATTATAATTTTATAAGCTACCCAAACGCTATAAATTTCCTAATAATTACACACAACTCAAACTGCAAATTTGACACAAGGCCAATAATAATTAGTGCAAACTTAAACTACTTTAAGAAAAATATATTCGAGTATACTTTTGATATTCAATTTAATTCCTACCAGTTGTTTCAAACTTATACATGGATAAAAAATTATTAATTTCAAAAGTATACACTACATTATCATGAGCAATTAAATTAAACTTAAGTTTTTTCTGTGCAATTAAATACTTAAACAAAGTATTATTAAGTGTAATTTTTAAAATATTGGATACTTTCACCGGATACTTGCCCAAATATGTCTCACCAACATCATCCTTGCCAATTTTAAAATATGCTACATCTGCTGATCTAAAATCAAGCTCAGGCATATTATCATTATAGCTCTCAGCATTGCTTCCCTCAAAAATGACATCCTTAAAATTTATTAAGCGTCCATTATCAACTACAGTAAACTGCAAACAATAATATGGGTAAGTCTCAAATAAACTTTGCTTATCATGCTCATCTAACAATTTAAAATTGTTAGAGTTGACATTTATATCCCGCTTCTGAAACAAAATACTCACTATATGTCCGGACTTAAATGTTTTGTAATAAGATTTATTTATATTAATACTCGAGGGATGTTCATATGAATGATAATGGCCATTTACATCCTTAGAATCATTTATAAATTCTCTAAATAAGTATATGCAAAATATTATGAGGCATACCAAAAAACATACAAATACTCCCGAAATTATTTTAAAGAAAGCATTCTTGAAAATATTCATGTGATCTCCAATTAAACAATTTTGTTTAAAATCTTCAATCCCAAAACCTTTAAGAATTGCTAAAATGTTGATCAATAAGGTTGAAGAATTGTTTGCCACCTTCTAAACTCACATCAAAAGAAACATCCCGAGCTATACCACTTTCTCTCTCGACGCATTCAACATTAAATTTAAGACCCTCCTCTCCTCGTGCAAACTCCGCAAGTCGTAAATGTTCACCCAAATCAGTATCCAACTTAACCAAAAATCCTGTCTTTGTAATCGAATCATCAAAAGGCAACTTATACTGCTTCCCATCAAATGGCAATTGTTCATCAGGATCATACAAAGCATTAGGATCAAGCGGAACATCGTTGAAAGAAACCCTTAAAAGATTTAAAGGTATATCAGCTAGTATATTAAAGTCCAAAGAATATGTCCCCCTAGCATTATTATCATTATTATAATAAATAATAAGAGAACCTAGATTATTAGTTAAAGTCATCCTAACTCCAACTTTACCTAGATTACTCTCATGAATAATTTCAATCTCCTCTCCAGGATTTAAATTACTACAAGCGATAAGTATTGACATTAAAACAAATAAGATTAAAGTTACAATTCTCATTCTTTAAATTATAACTCACACTTGAGTACCTTTAACCAAATACATATAAAACTCTAGATTTATTTTATTAATTGTATAATGTAAATATAAGGTACCTAGACTATAAATGCCAAGATTATAACCCTAGATATGAAAATTTCAAATACAAGAGTTTCATTATTACCACTTGGCGCAATATCTTTTATTTCAATCATTTACCTCAAATTGATGATGAGGCTTGATTTCTTATACTATTCATTTATATAATCAATGTTTTTCTTGCTAATCACTCCCATCTATTTCAACTTGTAATAATGCAGACACATTATGTGTATATTATATTCCGAAAAATATTGTTATTTTAAAATAATGTAATACACTTGTGCTTTTCTAATAAAATTGCTAGTATTATAGAAACTACATTAAGTTATTGTGTCTTACACACAATAAAAAGGAGAATATTTAATGAAAAAAATCATTTTAATGGCTTTAATGGCATTGTTTGCTCTAGTAAGTTGCAAGCATGATTATGAGGGTACATCTGCAGCATCAGTTTCTGATCTTAAGACTTACCTTGACGGCTTTGTTAGTTCAAAGGGCAAAGAATATGTCACTGAAAACCTTCAGGGTGTTCTTAACCAGCTAGAAGCAGGCAAAAAAACAAACTTCTTAAAAGCGTTTACTTTAAAAACTGATGCAGAGAAGCCTGGTTTAGACGATAAGAAGAGAAAGGAACTTACTGATCTATTTAAAGAAGGACTTAAAGTATACGGCCTTGAAGGTACTGATGCAGGTAGCTTTGAGAAGATACTTACTGATCTTAAGGCTACAGCTCTAAAAGATAAAACTAAAGCTAACGATGATAAAGCTCTAAAAGATACAGCTAAAGCTAACGATGATAAAGCTAAAGCTCAGGTTAAATAAAGCTTTACCCAGTGGTCTTTCAAGCCCATCGGCTAACCAAAAAATTTTAGGTTGACAATATATACGCTACCCACGTAGCGTATATAGTCTTTACGCTTTATTAAAAATGAAAAATCAGTAAAACCAAAATCCAGGAAATTAATTCTTATGCCCCCACATTTGACATGCCCTTAAGAAGCTTAGTAGCACCATCTGGCAGCATACCCATAATATCATCTCCAATCGGTAATCCCATACCGCCCCCCTCAGCTGCTCCTGCAGGATTTAAAAACTTACTAAAACCATCCACAAATTTTTTCATATCCCCTTCGGTTAAATTTAGATTACTAAATCTGGATCTGAGCTTGTCTTCAAGCCCCTTTGCATAAACTTGCTTTTCCTCATCAGTACCTTTATATGCATCAATCTTCTTATAATCATCATAAAATGCACTAAATGCCTCTAGATAATTACCCTGCTTCTCCTTTGGGTATTGATTTAAAAACTCCTCAACCTTGCCTTCATCAACCTCCAAATTAAGGTTTTCCTTAGCATACTCCTTAAGATCCCCCACCATTTCTTGTTTATTTTTAACATTCATGTTACAAGAACAAAATAATGCCAATATACAAATAATAAAAACTCGAACCACTATTATCTCCTTAAGATTTTATTGTTTTATTAACACAAGAATAGCGCAAATATAGCCAACATAACAGTTTTGATATAAAATCTAACTGCTACTTAAACAATTTTGTGTATTAGGTAAATATTAAACAGAATAAAACTTATATCCCAAATAAGTTTTACCTTACGTGAGTTCAGATACTATTTTGCAAATTTTGTGTTCCTGAAAGCTACGCAAACAAAATACATTAATTTTAAGCCTGAATTGGGTTTAAAGACCAAAAAACTAAAGCCTTAAGGAAGCTTTTCCAAAGGCTTATGGTTTCATGAAATAATTCTAATTTAATCTCCTGCATCTTTCAATGTTTATTCTTCTACAGCAATTTTTCCTGATGATTTTTCTGGTGATAACGTTTGATGATTGCTGTGACTTATCCTGCGATGAGACTACCGAGCTTTTATCACTTGAGCTACTCTCTGTTAAAGATTGCTTGCTCTCCGTAACCCCTAATGATGACTGACTAGATATTGCATTCGATAATGTATCCTCTCTGGTATCTGATCTACTAGAACTTCCTGTTGGTGATGAGGCTGAAGATTGTAATGTTATTGTAGTATCTGCTGATGTCTGACTGTCCGTTGTTGATTGACCTGTAGTACCTAATGATGACTGACTAGATATTGCATTCGGTAATGACTGACTACCCAATGCTGATGAAGGCACTGTTGTTGATGCTGATACTATACCCTGATTTTTTACTGTTGAATCCTTTCCTATTGGTGATGTTCCATCTACTGCTGGTGATGACTCTTCGCTTGCACTGCCTGATAATAATTGACCAGCTGTAATACTTGATGACAAATCGGATCTATTACCTAAGTCGCTGCCACTACTACCTAAACTACCCGATCCTCCTACACTATTTGTTGATGTTAACTTATCGCTTTGTGATGAAGCAACACCTAATTTGCTATCTGATCCGCCCGTTGTACCTGCTGATGCACCAGATTTTTCCGCATTTCCGCCTGCACTACCTGATTCATTGGCACCGCCTGCTAATGAATTAGATTTACCATCTGATCCGCCCGCACCACTTGCACTCTCAGCACCAGCTACCCCACCTATACCGTTTGCACCAGATTGTCCTGCCTCTCCGCCTGCGCTGTTTGCATTCTCGATGCCAGATGCTTTACCTGAATTGCTAAAATCGCCTGCTTTTATATTACCTTGCTTGTTTGCAACAAGCACCTCCCCACTCGAGCCAATCAGTTGTCTTTCCAATCGACCGTCCTGGCTTTGTTGCCCATAATCCAAATTATGATTACCATGTCTAGTTCCCGCAGTTATTTTGCCCTCTGGCATAACGTAATGCTTACATCCAACTATACTCACTGAAAGCAGCAATAAAAATAATAAACCTCTCTTTTTAACTATCATATTATTAATCTCCTTACCACTTAACTTAAATATCAACTTATATTAATACTAATTTAGTATAATATAAGTTCGTATTTTTACAAACTCCTATTGTAATCTATTTTAAAAATAAATATCGATTTGTACCTCTTTTATGGTATCTTGGCAAGTCTACTAACAATAAGAGAGTAAGCAAAAAAAAGGAGGTCTTTAAAGTTTAATCCTTAAAAGACCCTTACATTTGTATTATCTAATCATTATCCAAGTTCAAAACTGCTTTAATTATCTTTTTTCATTTACAAAAACACTACCAAGTAAGCTCTAAAGTAACATAATGACTCATACACTTTATTGGATTTCTATTTAATACCTTAAAGAAAATTGTCCTTACGCATAAGAACTGCTTTAAATTCACTTAAAACTGTAGTATTATTTTGTTCTTCTATCTTAGTATTTAATTCTTTCAAAAGTGTTTCAACTTTTTTTAGTGATACCACGCCATCAGAATCTGCCTTTATATCATCCACTTTTGAAGTATAATCAAGATTACATCCAACTAAAACAATTATTAGTAGCAATAAAACCAATAGGCCTTTATTAAATCTCATATTATTAAGCTCTCTTCACGATTTATTTATCTTAGTATCAATTTATATTAATACTAATTTTAGTATAGTACTATGCTATATATTTATACCTTTATAAGTAGTTTTTGATAAAAAGTGTATTATTTTAACAAAGTACAATAAGATTCGTGATCTCATATCTAACCACAAAGATTTTTATGAGGACAGAGCATAAAATAGCCTCCAAGGAATACCCTTGGAGGCCTTCAATCTATTTAATTAATATATTTACTAAAATCAACAAACAGTTTGTTCCGTGTCAACTATCCAATCTCCTACTGTTCTACCTCTACTATAGCAGCCTGATTGTTGGTAACAAACTCTTTTAGCTGTTCTGCAGTAGCTAGATTATCTAGCACCCTAACATAATCCTTGGAAACTGTAAGCTCTCCATACTGTTCTTCTGTAGTATTGTCGTCTGGATATGTATAGTTACTGAATGAAAATTTTATTTTAGAAGTTGAGCTATCATAGGTAACCTGATCAGGTGTAAATATTCTATCAGTTTCTGATTCTCTATCTCCAAAATTCACTAATATTGTTTTTGTAGCCCCCCAAGAAAAGTTTTCATGATCCACCCTAATGATTTCGCCTGGTTTAGCTATAGCCTGTTTCATATCAACTAGAAGTTCAGAACCTATCCGGACACTCGCTATTTCTTCACCAGTATAAAACACCAAATACACCGGTATAAGACCCGCTTCTTTTCCTTGTTCCTTCAGTGCATCTATCACTTCAATAAGATTATTAGTTTTTGTCTTTAATGTTTGCTGTGTCAGACCTAGCATTATCATATTTATATAGTTCAACTCTGCATCTTTTATATCCTCTAGAACCTCTCCCTTGTCTGACCACTTAGGCATATCCTTTAGTTCTAATGTCTTCTTTTCTTTCTCTACTAAAATACCTTTATGATTCCTTTTCCCTCTTAATAAACTGAATTCAATATTCAAATTACTTAAAGGACTTACCAATTTGTCTGTAGCAAATACAGTCATTATCATATCTTCTGGGCTAACATCACCATCTGGTAAAAATTCATCTGGATTCTTTGCCCTAAAGTCATCCTCATCTAGTTCAGATTTTAAGTCTTTCACATTTATCTTTCGTGCGTCTGGATCCTCTTCTGTTCCCTTTGACCCGCCTAGAGGTGTTACTTCATCCTCTGTTGTTGTGCCTTCTGCACCCTTTGGAGGTGTGACTTTATCCTTTTTACTTGGATTCTCTGTTGTTCCTCCTTCTGCACCCTTTGGAGGTGTTTCTGGTTTCTTGTCCCCTAATTGATTACAGGAAACTACTGCAACAAGCAATAAAACCAATAAATTTTTTATATTAAATCTCATAAAATCTCCTTACGACTTATTTACTTTAATATCAAATTATATCAATATTAAATAGGTATACTATTATACTGTACATTTATAATTTTGTAAATAATTCTTATTAATATTAGATATTATTTTTAACAAAATCCAATAATGTCCACTGGATTCGCATCTACTCGCAAAGATCTTTATGAGGACAGAGCATAAAATAGCCTCCAAGGAATACCCTTGAAGGCTTTCGATTTATTTAATTGATATTTTCTAATACTTGCTTATATCTGGAGACATTATAAATAGCCCCCCATGCAATCCCCATCAAGTATTAGCCTATTGTCTATTTACTTACTATAGCAGACTGATTTTTGGTAACAAAATCTTTTATCTGGTCTGCAGTTCCTAGATTCTCTAAAACCTTAACATAATCTGGCAAGAATTGAATATACCCTTCTTCTGTTACGACCCCGCCATCAGCTTTGCTACTATAAGGACCATTGAAAAGTTTAAATATTATTTTAGAATCTGAACTACTATAAGTAACGGATCTAGGATACAAGGTACTATTCTCATCTTCACAAATTAACCCCATACCAGGAAACTCCAATTCCTCACCCTTATACTGCATAAGAGAAATTTCCTTGTCAGGCTGAGCCATAGCTTCCTTTAAATGTTTTAACTGCTGATTGTTAAGCACTATGCTCATCTTTTCATCTGCTTTAAGACCAATCTTAAACTCTAACAATATTGATAAAAAATCCGAAGCATCAAGATTTTGTTCTTTAACTTTGTCTAATACCTCTACAACCTTATTAGTCCCAAGTTTGCTTAAAGCATCATCCGTACTTAAAATAGTTATCTGTTGTAATTTCTCATCTCTTATATCCTCCACAATCTCATAAATTATACTATCTGGATTACCTTCGACTGGTTTGATTGTCTTTGATTGTTTTAAACTAACGCTTATATTCAAGTTGTCTAGAGGACCTAACAATTTCTTTACATCAAAGGATATATCTGAATTTGATATAGCTGAATTTGGTACATCTGATGCATTTTTGCCTAGATTCGGATTCTGTTTTAATTTTTTCTCCACAAAATCAAAACCCACATCTGGATTACAAGATAATGCGAGAATAGACAATAAAACAATAATTATTTTATCCATTAAATTTCTCCTTTAAAATTTTGTTACATTATTATGATAAATATATTATTGTAATATATATTAGTATATTACTGTATAATAATGTACTATGATTATCAATATAATCATTATTATTTTTAAATATTAATTATGTATTACCCTTAACTTACTTAATTGTAGGGATTCCTAAAGCATTGGGGGTCTGTATTATTAAGCACTATACTAAAGTCTACACTCACCTTTGACTCAAATTCACTTACTGTTTTGCTATAACCCTTGCAAATGATATACTTTGCTACAATAGGTTTAAGTTTTGCCTCTGCTGTATTAATATTCTTGCTAATCCCCTTAAGTTGCCTAAGTTTTTTGTCTATACTTATTAACACGCCGTCCTAATTATATGATACTCATATTTAATTTTCCTTAAATTACTATTAGATATTCTTAAACAAAGTAATTTTAACGAATAGATGCAAGTCTTACCAATAAACTTATTTAACACTACTACAATCTTTAGATAATCTGCAGTATTGCTATATCTAAAGTGATCAAGCACATAAAACCTAAAAGCCTAGTATTATTTATTAGAATAATAGCTTTTAGGTTACAAAGAAATAGAACATGATATCGTTGGCTGAATTTTAATAAGTTAGTTAACCCTAAACCAAAACTTAATTTTCACTTCCAAATACAATAAAATTAATATAAATTTCTTTTATTCCTTAATGACTGACAAAGCAATTTAATTGATCTGTATAACAAGTTTAAATGCTCACGGCTACCCTAGCTAATAAACCTTTAAACTCTTTATACTAAAGTTATAACAATCTATATAGTCTAAAATAAAACTATATTGCAACACCTGAAATATTCAGTTACAATTCCCAACTTTGTTCATGATTTATATCATAAAAGTTTAAATAAATATTTTGAAAAACTTTATATAAACCCTTTCAAAATAAAATTTTTAAAATACTTCCTATTTTATTCAATGATTAAGTATTAGGAATTAATTAATAATACTATTATAATTAAAATTTTAAAAAGTAGATATTACCTTAATA
The DNA here is from genome assembly GCF_003076595.1 of Candidatus Borreliella tachyglossi. Classification (NCBI taxonomy): domain Bacteria; kingdom Pseudomonadati; phylum Spirochaetota; class Spirochaetia; order Spirochaetales; family Borreliaceae; genus Borrelia; species Candidatus Borrelia tachyglossi. The sequence continues at coordinate 53,632 of NZ_CP025786.1, forward strand.
TCTATTAAATTGCGATATAGTTTTAGTTATATTTTTTAATAAAATATAACTTGAGTTTCATACTGTATGTTTAATAGCTAATAAAGGTTATTTAAAAAAATACTTATCCCCTAATAACAATTTAAAAAAGTACCAATACTCAAATAAGGCTCCGAAAGGGGGCTTATTTGGGTCCTTTGTTCTCCTGCACTATTTAAGACTCTCGGGTTTCACTTGCTCATTCTAGAGTTTAAATAGTTCTCCCCTTAACTTACTCAAAAACCTGATTGCATTCTTAAAAAGTGAAAACAATTTCACACTTAATTGAACATTTAAAAATAAATGTTCAATTTAATACATAGTATATTGATAACTACAAAATTGCGCTATCCTTTATAAGTAAAAGTCACATTTAAAATGATTTCCTTCATTAAAATGGACTCGAAGAATTACATCAAGCTACAGTTTCAGTGTTGGGCTGTGGCTTTTAATTTATTTTGCTTAATACCAAAAACTTTGAATTCTAACCTGCAATTAATCGGGTCTAGATATATTTGATTTTAGTGAAATGCTTAAGTTTATCTTGATGCTGAAGGCTTAAGAGCAAATAACAAGCACTTAAAGCATCAAGACAGTCATCCCTGCCCTTAGAGTCTCCGCTATAGCAATAAATATCATTAATAACATTTTTATCGGTAATTTTTAAAAATTCTATTCTTCGAGCACTAAATAGTGGAATTAGTGTACATATTCGCATAAATTTATTACTTAAAGGTTTAACTGCTGCTATTTTAAAATAATGATTTAGTGAACCACGAATAGATATCATTATCTTTGTTAAAAATCCATGCCCATTAGTATTATCTCTGTCTTCAACATAAAGCGTATTGATATTAAAATTCTCAGCTAGTACACTAATTGCATTAAGAATAGAACCATCACTTATTGGCTTTCTATCCTGATAAATATATGTATAATATTTATCGCCTATTCTCTCGAGTACGCAAATAGCAGTATTGTCCATGCCAAGAGAGAATGCAGGATCAATATACATGATTGGACTCTTAAATACATAATCTTCATTTAAAATCACCTCATTAAAACAAGCATCAACACTCGCAGTCCATTCACCAAGCAGTACGCGTGCCTTGTAAGCAGTTAAATTTTTATAAATCATTTCCTGAGTCTCAATGAAATCGCTTGTATTTAAAGGATTATCATAAACACTAAAATTATATGTCCTATATACATCCTCATTATCAATATAATCTGTCTTAAAATAGTGTGCAGGATGATCGGGATTGGTATCAAAAATAATAATAGCAGGTTCCTGTCTTAATCTTTTCATCACCTCAAGCAACGTCTCTTTATGCATCAAGGTTGCCTCATTAATATACACTAAAGCAGAATTCCCACCTCTAATCTTTGAGAAAGCATCGCTATTCTTACCCCCATAAATATTAAGCCTTAGCCCCGCAATCACGCATGAAACATTCCGAGAATCTTTAAGAATATACTCTATATTCAAAAGTTCACATATTTTTTCTATTTGCTTAAGCGTATTAGTAAGCAAAGAGCCAATTGAATTTCCTACAATAAAATTATTAGTATCCCTGTGATAACAATGTTTATTTTGAATTAAAAACTTAATAAGCAAATATGAAGCTAAGAATGTCTTCCCACTAGATATTCCACCACTAAAGATTAACTTAGGGCAAAAATTGTTATTAATGTCGTTAAGTACTTCACGCTGTTTAGTGCTTAAATATTTATCTTCAAATAGCTTAAAATCAATCTTTGCATATCTATTCTCTGAAAACTTAGCAATATTAATATTAAATTTTTGATTAAACCTTTTTTGTAATTTACGGAAAACCGATAAATCATTTAACCTCAAGACTACCCCAGCTTTAATCCCTTAGATTTAAAAATTTCCTTGATTTTCATTAAACACTCATAATCTTCAGTCATATCACTTAAGATAAGCTTTTTGGCAACACGATTCCTCTTATAAACTTTAAGCTTTAACTCAAATTTAAGTTTTTTGCAAAAATCTTTATCCTCACAGCCGCTAATCTCTCTTTCTAAATCTAAAATTTCCTTATTAAGGTCAATGAGCTTGCGAAAAGTAGCTCCCAGAGTAATCTCCTTACACTTAAGATGGGAATTTATGTATGAATTTGCAAGCCTATAAAAAGATTTGTGAAAACTATCTCGCTCCCCCTCAAGTCTATAAGCCTCAAAAGTAGCATCCCTAGCAAGACTATCTAAGTCATCCTCATTTAAAGTTCCAGGAGCTTTTAAAGTAGCAAGATTATTATCAACATGCTCTGCAAAATCACCTAATCCTGCAAGCCTAGCCTTCAATACCGCAGATTCACTTACATCCAAAACTCTTGCAATGTCAGCTACACTTAAGTTTGATCTCAATAAAATTTTATATTTTTGTTCTCTATTTTTAAATGTCATTTATATAAATTGTAAACAAGTTTTTACAAAAATACAAGATTAAACTCGCTTGTAACCCAAATCTCAGTGCTACACACCTTAAAGCATTAACATAGAAAATCAAAAGATATCTTTAAGTATCTATTCTCCTTAACGACCATACAAATATATTCTCCCTTTAAAGATTGTTAAAAAATCTAGTTAATAAAACATTTACTTCTTTCGTTCCTGCATACGCTTTAAAAGAGAATCAAAATTACTCAATGCTTTTCTTCTCTCATCTTTTCTTATATATGCATTTCTCCATCTTAATGTCATTTCAGATAACTTATTTTTAGCATAACCTAATACTTTAAAAGACAAGTAAATTAATAACAAAATTAAGCATAAAAATATTAACCTTTGTATAAACAACTCTATATCCTCCTATTGACATTTATCAACACTACTTAAATCTTAAAAATTGTCTTCTAAATAAATGAGATCAAATCTACCCATAAAGACATTACCAGTAAATTATAATCAATCTATTAAAAGACTGAATTTATACTCTAAGATATTATTAAAATAATGTCAAACTCAAAATGTATATGATATAAATGTCTACTCTTATACTTCAATGTTTCTTGCAAATAATAAGGGCTTAAAACCTAAAACAAATTTAGAGTCAATTAAATTTAATAACTATCAATGCTACTCCGTAACTGTTGCCATAGCAAATTAAACTCATTCGCATTCATGCTTAAAATTACACAAGAAGTCTCTGTTAGTCTTTGTAAAACATAACAGAAATATTTTAAAAAGACATTCAAAAAAAGGGCTTGCGCCCTTTTAAAGAGAATTTATGAAAAAAATAGTAATGTTAGATTTAAAATTAAAGGGTCTATTAGAAACTCCACACCAAAATCCCTAATAAACCCTTTAAGGTAACAGGTCCTTATATTAAGAGTGACATATTGCATGTCAATCTGTACTTACTATAATATATAACAATTTTTAATATTTTGCAAATAAATTTAGCATTTTTTTAACAAAAATAAAAAGAAAAATAAATATTATAAAATTATGTTAAATAACTTTATTTTTATTAAATTGACTCTTAATTATCAAAACCTAATTCTCTTCTAAGTTTCCAAAAACAATCCCAATTTCTGTTAAACTTTAAATAAAAATAAGGTTAATTAACATTAATATCTATTTCTGTTAGATTTATTTCTAAAATTCCTCTGCATATAATTTTTGATACAAAAAGCTTTCGAAATAAATCTAGCATTATAAGAACTCTATCTTCTTCTCTTTTTTAAATTCTCGAATTCATTCTCTATTTTTGTTAAAAACTCTTTTTCATCCGAGAAAACTTTCTCTAAAAGAAAGCTAGTAAGCTTAGCATTTTGCTTATAAAATGCATATGCATGTGGACACTTAAGTTGAAACCTTAAGGGTCTTAGTGGGTTTTGCTTGGACTTCTTTATGCGATGACCTTCTTTATCTTTTAACAAAAACATGGTTCCGTTGATACCATGGCTAATTACATACTTTTCCTCAACAATTCCCTCTTCAATAGCAGTTGCAATCTTGAGATACTTATATGTTTGAGTTCTTGCTAGTCTATAATCTTTAGCAAAATCATCAAAGCTTGCATAGTTATCAAGCTTATAATACTCATTGTCCTTAATTTCTTTTAAGACTTTCATTGCCTCTATCTTATAAAAGATCTCTTTCTGAAAATTAATCGTTAACCTCTCCTTAAGCTTGTTATAGTGTATCGATATCTGTTCTTCTGGAGTAATATCTTTAGATAAATTCCTTCTATTAACTTCTATTCCCATTTCTCACCCTCCTTTGTACTAGACGTACACTTAGTGTACGTAAGCTATATTTAAAGCTTTAAACCACAACGTTTTTAATCTTATGCATAAATATTAAAAGCGTATTTTGATATTCTTTTATGTAATCTTTAGTTAAATCAAAGACATCGTTCCTGGCTATTTTTCTGTTTAAATCTTCTCTCTCAGATATTGTACCTAAAAAATTATCATTCTCTTTTAAGATATTTAATAATTCCTTATGGGTATTATTCCTTTTAAATTTAGTATTAATAAGATAAATAGGCACTCTTAAGGCTAATTTCTCTATGAAAAAATTAAATAAGTCTAGGCTTTCAACTGCCCATTTCTCGGCTGTTATTGGAACTATTATATAATCACTACAAACTAAAGCATTAGTTAAAGTAAAATCTAAACTAGGATTTGTATCAAGAATAATATAGTCATAATTTAAGCTTAGTAACTTTAATTGTTCCTTAAGCCTAAATTCTTTATATGGAATTGATTCGGAATTGAATTTATGTAAAGTCAAATAACTTGGTATTAAGTCCAGATTCTTACTAATATTAACAATAGCGTTGTCAATATGCAGATTTGATATTAAAACTTCATATATATTTTTATTGTATAAGTCAACTTCTTTCTCTTTTATTATCTTAAAATAATAACTTGTAGTTGATGCTTGTGTGTCTATGTCTATTATTAACACTTTACAATTTTGTGCTAAAAGTGTCGCAAATATTAAGCTCGTAGTACTCTTGCCAACCCCACCTTTAATGCTTGCAATTGTTATTACTTTTGTCTCTTTTGTATCCATCTTGGAATAATACCTCCTTCAGGCAATCCTTTTCCATAAAATGCATAAAGTTCCCTCTCTAATTCTAAGGCTATGTTTAATAAAGTTTGGTAATAGGAACTCTTAATTTTGTCTTTTTTTAATAAAATATGCAGTCCACTTAAATAACAAAAAACTCCACCTTTCTTAAATCTAAATTCAATGTACTCACACTTCCTTAAAGTGTAAGTTTCTCTTTTGTTGTAATTCTTTACTAAGAATACTTTGTCTAACTTTTTAATTCCATAATAAATTCCCAAAAATCCGTCATCATTTCTTATAGAGAATAAGTGAAACGTGCTGATGTCCTCTATATTAAAAATTCCTCTAAGAGATATGTAAAATTTAGTTGGCTCATTTTTGCTTATTCCGAAAGTATAAAAATCGTTAAATATTTTAGTATGATATATCTTACGTCCATTGATTTCCTCTATTTTCGAGAAAACATTGTTTTTATCCTTCTTAGGTTTCCTAGACTTTTCTTGTAAGCCTGAATTTAATTCTTTCTGCTTTTGCTTTAATAATTCTAATAAAGCCGTCATCTTTCCTTTTTCCTTGGTATTCAAATATTTATACCCTTATAACTTATTATTCGACCATTTCTAGCAATTCGTAGTAGTATGTATTGTCAAATACTTTGCTATACTTTAACTCGCTTTTATTATTGATAAGTTTTTTTAAGGCTGGTATTAACACACTGTCATCTACCTTATGCCTTAACTGTTCTAATAATATACTAAAAATATTATTTTTCACATCATCTATTTTGCTTTCCTGCTTATTGCAAGTAGGAATTTTAATTTTGATTTTGTCGATCATCTTTTCTAAATCCCTATATTTGTCTTGTTCTATTATGAAATGGGGTTTTTCTTTGTAAGTTTCATATATTTTATCAATTTCCATACTTAGGTGCTCCTTGCTGTATTTTTCTTCAAGTTCTGCTTTTGTGCTTTCTAGTATTGATTTGAGTTTTTTTCTTTTAGTTTCTTGTTTGCCTTTGTATTCTCTATTCAAGTACCCTTTACTCTTCAAGAATTCCATTATACATCCTTTTGTATTACCGTTTTGTCTAACCTCTTCTTGTAGTAGTTTTAAATCCTCCTCTTCAAGTTTGTTTATGATTCTTTCACACTTCTTGAGATCTTTTGTATGTTCTATTTTCAGCTCTTTTGATATCCTTAAATTTAATAGAAAGAAAGGAAGAGTTGTCTTGAATTTGCATTTTCCTATGTATTTTATTAGGATCTCTTCTTCTTGGTTTTCGGTCTTCCCTTCTTCTTTATTATTATAATTATTAATACACTCCCATTTTAGACTCCCATTTGCTTGTTCATAAGTCTTAATTCTTTCTTTAAACTGTTTTATTTTGTTTTGCTCGATGTCTTTGAAATGAGAATTTATCTTAAAGTGACACTCTCTCTTGGGATACTGCAAAGTATAGTAAACTTCACTTCCACATTTCTCGCCTAAGTGCTTGCAGTAATTGAGTGTGATTTGAAACTTTTTCTCAAGTGCGTATAAATAATTCTGTAATGTCTTAATTTTGACAGGGTTTTGATTGTTTCTCTTCAAGTTGCCATTTAAAAAATATAAAATATTTTGCTGTGTGTATTTATTTAATTTTAAGTTCATGAAGTTAAGTGTCGATACAAGTATGATCAGGTTGTATCGATATCGGTTAGTTTTTCCCTTTATGCTCTTGGTATTCACTTTGGTTACTCCTAATATAAGTATTTCTAAGTATAATTAAAGTAATAGTACAATTTATCTGAAAAGTAAATAGTAGTTCTAGCAAATATAAAAATAAATTAAAATTTATTTTTATATTTGCTAGAACTACTATTTACTGACATATATTCAATTTATTAGTTTTTTTACAAAATACTTTACAAACTTTTGTTTTTGCTATATCATAAAACTGTAATCACTTATGTTAAGAGAACAAATGAGTACTGGTAATTTTTATTTAAAATATTTAATAAGACTAGCCTTAATCAGGCAAGTCTTATTTTATTCTGAATCTCAGGATAAAAAGTGCTAAACAGGAGATTTTGTGAAACAGTGTTATTTGTGAATTAGTGTTTTAATTTGGTTATTACCTAGACTTTGTCTTTAACTTCTTAAATATTATAATATTGAGATTTGAGCCGATAAATTATTGATGATATTTAAAAATTATTGTTTAGTGAGAGTGATAAAATTGTTAAATCAGGTTTAATTTAGGGAAATACTGTGAAGAATTATTTTAAGTAAAGCTTTAAATAGAATAATTGCAATAAATGGTATTCGTGATATAAATAAGGATTATAACACAGGGTATCATCAAACCTTAAGTATTTGTTAAAAACACTTAAGCAGAAACTGTAAGTTCACTAAGTGAACTTACAGTTTTATATCTATGTTATATGGATATTTATATCTTATATAAATATCCATTAGAAGATGAAACTCTTGATGCTAAAAATTATTTTCTTCTGATTGGGAAAAATTTAAATTTATTTTAGTAAAATTTACAAGCAAATAAAATAATTTTCTCCTGAATTTAAAAGAGAGAGTCCCAAATAGGGACTCTCTTAAGAAAGGAAAGATATTAACGAATTTTAAATTTACTTTTTTAATTTACTATATTTTTTGTATACAATTATGGCAATAGGTTTTGTAATATTGATGTAATATTTTAAATGTTCTATATTCTTTGTAACCGCATTGATTGTATGCGTTGCTTGCAGAAGGGTAGAATCAAATAATGTAAATTTAGGAAAATTTGCATCTCCAAATTTTTCTTTAGTTCTAACTAAAAATGTTTGCAAATATAAAGCATAACTTGCAAGCTTTGCCTCATATGCACTTAAAGACTTAAGTGTAGCATCACTAGGATGAGATGGTTCTTGTGGTAGAGAGGCTATAGAAGTGCATCCGAAAAGCACAATAAATAAGGGCAAGAAGAAAGAAATAATAATTGATTTGTTATTCATTATTAGTATCCATTCCTTCTTGCGTGTCTAATTTTGTTAGTTCTAGATTTAATAGTTTTGTTTTAGCCGCCATAAGCTTATTACGCTCGAGTCGTAAGTTTTCAATTAAAGCATCGTCCTCATCATTATTAATTGCGTCAACAAGATCCATGATTTTGTTGTTAACAGTCTCAAGTTCATTCAAGATGCGATTACTTTCTTGTGTTTCCATTGTTTGTAGTGAATCTAGATAAATTGAACTCATGTACCTATAAATGTCAACAACCTTCCCCATCCCCATCTTCATAAGATCACCCTCACGAGTATTACTGTATCCGAAGAATTCTATTAGATTTTGAAGTGAAATTATTCCTAAGTTAATATTGTCTGTACTTATCATAAACTGTCCTTAATTTTAATTTTTGTAATCCTTGTCAATAAAGTGTCGCAGTATTTTAATTGCTTCTCTTATAGCAGGTCTTAAAAGTATTGCTAAAGGGATTATTGTAAGTAAGGTCATACCCCCAATGATTATAAGTTTTGCCTCATCAATATTGGATAAGAATTCAAATATCCCGTTCATATTACCTCCATTTTAAATATTTTTAAAAAATGTTGTTGTGTGTATAAAGAATAAGACTTTTAATTTTGTTATAATTATATTTTAACATAAACTTAACAAAAACCGAATATGTAAACCCTACATTTTTACAAGATACGGAACATCTTTATCTGGATCATTATAGTGTATGCTAGATTTTATCATATACCACCCGTGAAAAATTTGTTTTTTAGTTTGCTGTGTAAATCCCTTAAAATGATAGTATAGTTGTTCATATGATGTAGCTTTATTCTCTGAAAATCTAATAAGTATGCTCTTAGCCACTATTTTCGAAGTTTCAGGAAATTCATCAGCCCTAATGGTTATATCTAAGTAAACCACTGTATTTTTCATGCTTCTTGGGAATCTTAGTTCTAGGTCTTCGCTCCTCATGGTTGCAATTAATGGGTTGTCTTTAAATTCATAGTAATAGTACATAGTGTCTGATTTTTTTAGCTCTTTCCAGTACTGGAAGCTAGAAGGCATGCCCTTTAAGTAATTAGGGAAGTCTAATCTATGAATCGATTTTTTCTTAGGATCAAATGCAAGCAATTGTAAGTCGTCTTGCATAGTGCCCTTTGAGGTACTGTTGATTGATAAGTTTAACTCATCAGACATATTAATCTTTTTTATGTAGGTTTGAGGTAGAGAATTGTGTACTGCTTGAACGCTGTCTATTTTTGCAAAAGTATTATTTGAATGCTCTCTTAGCTGTTCTAGTTTGGTATTTTCTGCAAAGGTCTTATTTGAATATTCTCTTAGCTGTTCTAACTTAGTAATCTCTGCAAAGGTCTTATTTGAATGCTCTCTTAGCTGTTCTAATTTAGTATTCTCTGTAAAAATTTTTTTTAAAGTATTGATGAAATTTTGAAATTCAACTAGTTCGAAATCGCGCTTGATCGGATTGTATATGGATATTTTACCTAACTTTGCATCATATCCAGAGTGATTAAGCCCTGAGATTAATGTTTCTTTGATTTTGTTAGACAACATATTAAAATCAATATGGCTTGGTACCGTTTGAAGGCCTATTAGCTTCGATATTACTTTACAGTACATTTTCTCTGTATATGATGCATCTTCAAGTAATTCCTTAGAGATTATTTCTCTTATGACTTTTTTGAAATAATCAAGACCTTCATAAAAGGTGTCTTGTTTAATTTGTTCAAGTAAGTTTTTGTATGTAATGGCGTAAGTTTCTTCAATGACATCATCAATTGGTATGAGATCATTTTGGTTAACTTTAATTTTTCTGTTAAAATCTTTTATTTGTATGCATTCTTCTGTATCAGACTCATTATTACTCATATATTCTCCTTATTTGTGTTTTATTTAAAGATAAGATAAATTATGATTTTACTTCCTTGTTATAGGTGTCAAAAATTTTAATAGTTCTTCCAACCGGAATTAGACTTTTAATGAATCCATAAACGGAATCTTTGAAGTCTTTTGGAATATAGTTAGATTCAAGTTCTCTGTATAGACCTTTGTGTTTAACACTAATTTTTGTAGTTACTCCCTTAATTTTGCCAGCTATTTTAAATCTAATTGGTGATCTGATGTTGTCAAGTAATTTAATGTTAATCTCTCCAGGCGTTGCAGAATTAACACTAACTTCAACTCTTGCGTGCAAGAAGGCCTTAAAGAGTACGTGGAAACTCTCATCTGTTCCTATTGATTTTAATGCAAAAATTAATGCCTTAAGAGATTGGATTAAATCTTTGTTAATGCCCGCCTTTAAGTGGAACGCTTTAAATATAGATAGCATCATCAGTGAGATATATCTTGATTTGATACTCTCTTCTACATTAATTGTTCTAAAATTTTCTAATAATTTGCGAAGTTCCCTCAAGATTTGTTTTTTAAAATTAAGCTCACTTTGCATAATTTTTTCAATCTGGGTATTTTGTAAAAATTGTGGGATCTCTGTCATTTTATTCTCTATCAATTAGTAGACGTAAGTTTGGATCAAAAGATAATAGTTCACTCTCTTTAATCTTAAAATCTTTGTCAAATGTAAAGTTGTTCTCGTCGATCTCTGTGATTTTAGTGTCTAGGCTTTCTTTTATGCAAATACCAATTCGTATGCTTCCAATTCCCCGAATTAGACCAACTGGGCTTAAGAAATCTTGGTACCGAAATGAAATGCCCATGTCTTTATACTTTTCTGTAATTATATTTTTATAAATTTCTCTTATTTGTTCAGCTATTGATTTATAAGTTGCTTCTTGGGTTTCAGTTTTGTATAACGCTTTTAAATATGCATATTTAACCTTACCTAAGCTGAATTTATATGATTTTTTTTGTCCATCTTTATTTAAAAATGTAACCTCATTTTGTCCTTTAAATACCGTGCCACTTGGAGAAGTGTAGTATATTGCTTTCCAAATATTCATCTGTGTTTCCGTGTCAATTAAGGGATTTTTGCTCCAATGGGGATTAAAGATTATGTGAATTTCAATTGTTCCTGCAGTACTTATGATGTTTGCATGCGTCACGCCTTCAATCATTAAAAGAGCATGTTTTATTGCTTCATAAGTTGAACTTTTTGGTATGCTTAGGGATTCTTGTAAACTTTTAAAGTAAGTTCCTCCTTCTTTAAGTGTCAAAAATAATTCATTTAATACTTTAATTATTTCCATGTCGATTGCAGAATTTGGATAATTTATTATGTCAAATAGTGAATTATCTTTTATTGAAATATTATGTTCTCTTTTTAAAATATCTTTTTTTGCTGCTTGAATCTCATCTATTGTTTTTGCAAGAATTCCAAGCTCAGTGTCAAATATTATGCTCATAAGCTATATTCCATGCTTAGAGTATCGCCTGCTAGGAAAAATTTTAATATTATTTTTTTGTTATCTTGTTTTGCTCTGACATTTAATATATTGATCTCTAACTCTCTTAAAGTATTTGCAAAAAAAGTCTTAATTTCTTCCATCTTTTGTGCTTTTAAAAGTTTTAGAAAAAAGCTATAATTAAATCCATAGCTTTTATTATAAGTGCTACCCACAGGTGTCTTTAAATATAAAAATAATCGTTGCTTGTGCTCTTCCTGCCCATCTACTATTTTTAAATCGTCACCAAAAATTATATTAAATTCATTATCTATTTTAATGTCCATTTTTAACTACCTTGATGTAATTATAGCATATTTAGCAGAAACTTATTGGATTTATCAAAAATTTGAAGTAAGATCATTTTGGGATTTTTATAGTCTACTTCTTTAAAAAATTTTGTCAAAATATTTAAAGTTTATGGGTAGATATCAAGATATAAATCTGTCAAAAAATTGAATTGAGGAACTGTCATGTTAGCGAATAAACAAGAGCAGCATTAAAAGTGATATATAATTGACTAATATGTTAAGAATATTTTCTGCGTGAAGATTAATTTTGCGTGAAGAGTATTTTTTGAAGAATTACTTTTATTAAGAAAGAGGTTAAGCCATGAAAGTTCAGAGCGAAGAAGCATTAAATGCAACTATGCATGATAGTTTAGATAAACTTGGAAAGGTTAATAAGGATTACCACAGTGTGCCAATCGGTGATCAAATTGCTAATTATTATGTATTACAAGAGAGAGTTAATTCTATTCAAGATAGGATGTTAGATGGATTTAAGCATTTAGATGAGAAGAGTAATAACATTACAAATGATTTGAATGCAAAGATAGAAGATATTAAGAATCATTTGAATACTAAAATATCTAGGGTTGAGACTAGCCTTAATACAAAGATGGATGGCGTTGAGGTTAGGTTTAATGATAAGATGGACGGCGTTGAGATTAGGATTAATGATAAGATAGATGGTGTTGAAATTAGAATTAATGGGAAAATAGATGGCGTTAATGGTGAGATGGTTCGGTTCGGTTCCGTAATATCTTCTATTGATTATAAATTAGGATTTAAGGGGCAATTGGTTGCATCTTTAACTGTTATGGGAGCAATTGGTGCTGTTTATTTTGTCAGTCAAGGACTTGTTGTTGTAGTTAGACAGTTGGTTGGGCAAGTGGGGTAATGCTCTCATGGAAAGTTAAGTTATTATAGCAAAATATAGACTTATAATCTTCCTTAGAATTTTGCTGATGTAAGAAAAAAGATATCTTCTTACATCAGGTAGATGGCATGAGAATAAAATCCACAGTAGCAAAAAAGTGATATATAATTAGTAGATCTTAAAAGAATAAGTGGAGCAATTGTTCGGCTATCACTATAATTTTTAAGTTAAAAAGTTTATATACAAGGAGATAACATGAATGTGAACAAATTATTTAAAAGGAGCAGTAGATATGAACAAATCAAAAACGGATATAAGGAAAAAGATGAACAAATCAAGAACGGGTATAATGAGAACTTATATCCGAGGAGAGAGCATGAATATTGAAATGGAGAACCAAGCAGTTGATGAGAAAATTGATAATAGTGCAAATAACCTTGAGGATATTAGACGGGATTATAGCATTAAGTCGGTTAATGACCAGATTATTGAACACTATAGATTAGAGGAAAAGTTTAATTCTCTTAATAATAGGATGCTAGATCGTACTGATCGCCTAGATGAAAAAAGTAATAACATTAGGACAGAAATAAATAACTTTAATACGGATGTAAGTAACATTAAGGTAGATTTAAACAACATTAGAGATGATTTAAGTGATGATATAAATGGTGTTGAAATTAAGTTTAATGAAAAGATAGATAAGGTGGGTAAGCGAATAGATAGGTTTGAGACTAGATTTAATGCAGAGGTAGGCAGGATTGATAAGGACATGGGCAGACTTAGTTCGGAAATGTCTTTAATTGAGTATAAGACAAGAATCACGGTACAGTTTTTTAGATCTTTAAATGTTATTATGGCACTTACTACTATGTATTTAGTTGGTAGGGGATTTGATGTTTTTGTAAAACAATTGGGAATTGGAGGTTAAGCAGAGTAATGTTCATAATAAATTTAAGGATTTAAGTGGTTGTTTGAAATATAAGCTTTCTTAAATCTTGCTGATGAGAATAAAGTGAACGATTTTGTGTAGCAATCAGAAGGCTTGAATGATCCATAAGTTCATTCGCTTTTGGGAGTAGCAATAGGTTTCTAAAAGATTTTCATTGCGTATTGAGCTTAGGGCACAAACAATAAAAGTTTTAATAAAAACATGTCCTTAAGGTAGCTAACAAAGCTTTTAAGGGCATGCTATATTTTGCACTTCTAGAAAGGCATTTATTTAAAAATTGGGGTTCGAATCTAAATTCGAACCCCAAAAAACAGAAGAAGCGTGAACTTCTATATTAAATTTGCTTTATACTAAATTGATTTAGAAATAAACTTTTTCTAAATTTTGAGTTGGATTTATCTTATATCTTAAAAATACAAGCTTAATGACCAATAAATTTTTTTAATACTTGAAAATTAAATAATTTTTCAAGTAGTGCAATAATATCATAGCTTATTGAAAAATAATAGTCTCTGTTGTCGAAGTTCGTATTGCTAAGTTCTATGTTGCTTCCCTTTACTTCAAATCTATTAAAGTTGAGTAGATCTTCCTGATGGTATACCTCATCAAGGTCTATTGCAAGATCATCTGTTTTAGGTATTACTCTGAAAGCGTAGTAGTTTTTGTCTGATATTACGGTTAGTCTTTTATCGCCGCTCTTTATGGATGAGTAAAGCATTTGAAATCCTTGTGCTTGAGGGTTAGCTGTTAACATAAATGTATTATTGTATCTGTCTGTGAAATTTAGAGTATAGGTAATTCCCCCTAAATTAAATAATTCTTCAAATGCATTGCTTTTTATAAGGTAGTCTATATGTCCTATGCCCCTCTTTCTCATTTCGTGCCTGTTTGCAAATATGGTTATTGAGTTCAGTTTTCCAGCTACGATTTTGATTTTCTTTTGAGTATCTTTTAGTAAGTTTCCCATAAAAATTGTTATGTTTGAGTATAAAGGATATGTTTTATGGTTTTTGAGCTTGCTATCAAGAATTTCTTTTTCTCTCTGTTGAATTTTTTCTCTTTTCTCCTGTTCTTCTTGTTGCTCCCTATGTCTTCGTGCCAGTTCTTCTCGTAGTTCCTTGTCTCGCATTTCCTGTTTTTCTTTTTGTTCTTTAGATTTTTGTGCCTGTTCCTCTATTTGTTTATTCTCTTTGCTTGCTAGCTCTTCTTGTTGCTCCTTCTGTTTTTGTGCCTGCTCTTCTCTTTGTTTATTCTCTTTGCTTGCAAGCTCTCTTTGTCGCGCTAGATCATCAAGCTCATAGTCTAATTCGTTGGTTATTGTAGTTGGTTTACAAGCTACTATTAGAATTATTAAAAGAGATATTAAGATTTTTGTTAAATTTATATGCATTAAGAGTACTCCTTGGAATTTAAGATTTTTGTACTTAAATGTTTTTTTGAAATAAACTTAATTTTACTTTTAAAAATAATATATTAATTTTTGTGTAAATTTGTACTCTACTTTAAGTGATTATAAAAGATGTTATATTTAAAAATAATTGCCATTCCCAGCCCCTAGCTCATCAAAGATCTCTTCCACATCATCATAAATTTCCTCCTCGTGGTCTTGCTTAATAACTTTTTCGTATTTGTGATGATACTTATCCAATATGTCTAAGGTGTGGCGTAATACACTAAGTGGGCCTAAATTACAAGAGAACATTAACATACAAATAAAAATGAAAAAGGTTCTTTGAAACATTTTGAACTCCTTAACCTTTATATTTACTTGTATTTTGTTGATGCTTGTAGATATTATACCAGTTGTATTATTTTTAATCAATTATTATGTTATTATGTTATGATAATATAATAATTTTATTTGAATTGTGTTTAGTTAGCAATAGGAGCCTCATTGTTACAATAAGGCTCCTATTGTCAAGCAGGGCTTATTTTACTGGGTATTCGATTTGTACATAATCTTTTAGATACGGAATATGGCACATTAATTTTAATAGACCGGCAATATCAACGCCGAGTGTAATCTTGTGTGAGGGTGAGTGTGGTAATTCTTTTGTTTCCATTGATATCAATTGTTCATTGTCTATTAGACTAAATCTTGTAAAGGGGCGGAATGTGTAGATATCGTCATTTCCAAGTTTCATACCAATCATATGTTCTGGGATTGTCATAACTATATCTTTAGAGTTTCTGCAGGTGTTTATAATATCTTCTGCAAATATTACATTGAAAGGTACTATTATGTAATCTTGGTCTTCAGATAATAACATAAGCTTTAAAGCGTGGATATGTGGTCTATTAGGATCCATTAGGATCTCAAGGAAGTCTTTTTTTGCTAGATCGCTTATATGTCTAATACCTGCACGCTGTACTATATTTTTTTGAGCAAGTAGTCTTACATGTGTGACCCTTTTATTGTTAATAATAGGATAATCTCTGTTATTGGTCACCATGAAGAGATTCATATTAATCTTGCATGCTGGGCTTATAAGGTCTGGTTCGTAATCTTTATAATAGTATTCGGTTGTTCGATGAGATTCTTTTATTGTAATTGTAGGACTTTCTTTTATTGGCGGTTCTGGTTTCTTAGGTTTTGGATTAATGTCTGGTCTTTGGGGTTCTGGATTAATGTCTGGTCTTTGGGGTTCTGGATTAATGTCTGGTCTTTGGGGTGCAGGAACGCTGTCTTTTTTATCTTGATCTTGTGTGCTATCTTGATTATCGCTTGTATTGCCTTGTTGCGCTTGTGTGCTCGAGGTAGCGTCTGGTATTGTTGGGTTAGAGATATCGTCTGATATATTGCTTGCACTGCCATCTGGCTTGAATGGGTTTTGCGTATCTTGGTTTTCTATTTTGGTTGAGGGTTTTTTGGATCCTTTTTGTTTTGATGATTTGTTGATCATAAGGTCGCAAGATAGCATACTTATACAAATTAAAATGAATATTAACCTTTTCCCCATTTATATGTTCTCCTTTTATATTGATAGCCTTTTTATTTTAATTGGATGTCTGTATTAAGATCTTTAGATATGTCTACATTATTATACTGCTTTAAGCAGATTTTATCAATGAGAAACACACTTTTTAGATCTCAAGATTGTCTTGAAGGTTTTATTAATTTTGAGTACATGTTCTTCTGTTTTTAAGCAATAAGGAATTAATGTTTAAATCTAATGTGCATGTAAAGTCTGTTGTGTTATAAAAAAGAGTTCCATTTAGAATGTAGCTCTTATGAATAATTTTCATAAGTTTTAGTATCATACCGGAGTCTTTCATTAGGTCTTTAACTACTAGCGGTTCTGGGTTTGTAATTTTTTTGCTTTGTATTGTAGCATACTTATACAAATTAAAATGAATATTAACTTTTCCATTTTTATCTAGTTTACCATTAAACTAGGGTAATATATTGCATCATCATCTTAGTATTTTAAGTGAGTTTTATTAATAAGATTACAATTTTAAATCTTGATAATGCCTTTAAGACTAGTATTTAATGCAACAGTAAGTAACAAGAATAGCTTCATTATAACAATGAAGCTATTATGATTATTTTATTTTAATATCCTACAAAAGGTGTTTTCATTAAATTTTTTATTGCATACACATTGTCTACTAGTTCCTCTAATAGGTATTCAAACTTCTTGCTAAGTATAAGTTTATATTTTGTTAGTTGTTGGGATATAAAATATTGATTAGTTTCTATTGATATTGAAACAGCGCTATTTGGATTAATTGTTGCGAATTTAATTACTGAGTAATTATCTGAATCCTTGTTAATTTTTAGTTTGATATTGTGAGATATATTCACTGAAGCTTTATTGAATGCTTTGTTAATATCCTGCTGGAAAGCTTTACTGAGAGGTAAAATTATGTATTCCTGATTATTCACTTTAGAGTATAACATTAAAAGTAAAGAATTCTCATTATTTGATCTGAGAGTTTCAATGAGATGGTCCTCGCTTATTAGTGCATCTAGGTTGTGAATTCCCATGCTGTTTAGTTCGAGTTTGTCTACAAGGATTTTGAAATGCGTTAAATTTGCTCTCTGGATAATAGGGTAATTTGCATTTAGTTGTACGGGTTTGGTCTGCCCAGCTTGATTTGTAATATACCTTTCAGATATGCGTAATCTTCCAAAATCCATGCTTATGTTATCTGCTAATGGGTTTATATCTTTGATGGCATGTTCTTCGGTAGCGTAGTAATCCACTGGAAGGTTATCCTCTAGTATTTGAATTCTATGACCTTCTCTCATTTTTTCTTCTCGTATTCGTCTTTCTTCAGCGATCTTATCATCCGTAGTTGTAGTCTGAGCAGGAGTCAACGTGTCAGCAGCCGTAGTTGTAGTCTGAGCAGGAGTCAACGTGTCAGCAGCCGTAGTTGTGGTCTGAGCAGGAGTCAACGTGTCAGCAGCCGTAGTTGTAGTTTGATCAGGAGTTAACGTATCAGCCATGGAGGGTGGGAGTGTTTTTTTGATATCTTGAGCACAAGCTAGCATAATTATGCAAATTAAAATAAATATTAATCTTTTCCCCATTTATTTGGTCTCCTTTTATATTGGGTATTTATATTATTTATTTAAATTAGATATATCTGTGCTGAGGTTTTGAATTAACAATTATATGTTGTGATTTTGATTATATTTTACTTAGATAATTATATTATACTGTTTTAAGTGAATTTTATCAAGTAAAGTTACGTTTTTATAGGACTCTGGATTGCCTTTAAGGTTTTATCAATTTTGATGTGTAATGTTGACTTACCCTGAGCAGTAAAAATTTATATGTGATATTTATTCGTAACAGTCAATAACGATAAGAGCCTCATTGTAACAATGAAGCTCTTATGAGAAAATTTGATTTTTAATCTTCTAAAAGGCTAGTCTCGCAATAATTCTTTTATTTTGTAGAGAGTATTTATTGACTCTAATAGATTTACGATATCATCACCTTTAAATAGAAGCTTGTAGTATGGCTCGTGATAATTTGCTGGAGAGAGTGAAATGTCTTTTCCATTTATTAGTTGAAAAAATGTTGCAGTGCTTATTGTTTTGTAAGGTTCGTCATACTTAATTCTAAGTTGTAATGAACCATTGTAAATTAGATTACTAAGTGAATGATTTGTATATATTTCACGCAGATCATCTGAGAACCTTTTGGATAAAGGCATGATTATGCTTGTATTGTTATTCTTTTTGGAGTATAACATTATTTCTATAGAAGAAGGGCTCAACCTTAAGAGCTCTTCCAAGTTGTTACTCTTTGACAAGTCGTTTGTGTCTTTTATGTTGAAGATGCCTAGCACTGGAGAGATATGTACAATTAATCTCATGTGTGTAAGATTTACATCTGTAAAAAGAGGATAATCAGTGCGATTGTTTCTCATGCTAATGTCTATATTTATATTTGATTTTGGGTTTATATCTTTGATAGCATATTCTTTGGTAGCAAAATAGTTCTTGTAATATTCATCTTCTGTTAAGATTGAAAGTGTGCCACTGTCCTGATTCTTGGTTTCTGGAGTGTAATTTTGTTCCTCGCTGGTGCTTTCTGTTGGGGCTATAGCGGGAGTTTGATCTGGTGTTGTTGGTTTGCTGCCTGGGCTCTTGGTGGAGGCATCATCTTGTTGGTGCACTTGCGTATTTTCTGGTTTTGTGATTGTGTGCTTAGGCGTTCTACTAATTGTTGATTTTTTGTCTTTAGGCTCTTGAGCACAGGCTAGCATAATTATGCAAATTAAAATAAATATTAACCTTTTCCTCATTTATTTGGTCTCCTTTTATATTGGGTATTTATATTATTTATTTAAATTAGATATATCTGTGTTGTGATTTTGAATTAACAATTATATGTTGTGATTTTAATTAGATGAATATAGTATACTGTTTTAAGTGAATTTTATCAAGTAAAGTTACGTTTTTTAGGAATCTGGATTGTCTTTAGGGCCTTGATGTATGTTGCTTTATGATTGTCTTTAGGATAGATTATTATGCGATTAAGTTATCCTGTTAAATCAAGGTGATCATCCAGTAGCAATTAATTAAAGTAGTTGCTACTAAGAAGAAAGGGGTTCTTTAAAGTTAAAGAACCCCTAAGGTGAGAAGAAGATAAAAATGAGAATTACTAGTTATCTTTTGTATTAAATGTATTAATAAGAGGTTAGATTTTGATTAAATGTGTTTTTGCTCCATTGTAAAAAGGAAATAAAGAATATGACCAACTGTATAACAAGTTGATTTAGAACCAAGTGTACAGCAAAAGCCGTACTCCCAAGCCATATAAAGAGTGTCTTGGAAATAAGATGCAATATTAAAAGTTTTAATATTGTTGAAATGATAAATAAATATTTTTTTATACACTTTATAATTCTTTAACCTTTAAAATTTATATTTAGTATATTTTTATATTATATATACCTGATTATATTTAATCAATATTATGTGAAAAGAATTTAACTTTTTAATTAAATTATTATCTAATAAATTCTTTAAGTTGTTTACTATCAATCAGTATTTCCAGTAGCTGTGAGATGTTTTTACTTATTGATAAATAATAAGAGTATTGAAGCTGGCGTGAGTGGATAAGTTTGATTTTAGTTATCTGTTTCTGGAATTCAAGAAAATTAAGATATGTCCATTTAAAATCAATTGCTACATAAAATGAACTTGCAAATAATAGAGTTCCTGATGTGGGAGTCTCTTTTATTGCACTATGTAGGCTAAATAAACCGTGGTAATTAAGATATGGTATTAAGTTTATTGTTTTCTTGTGGTTATCTTCAAAATTTAAGCTGTATTTTATATTATTGTTGTCATAAAAGAGTTTAAAGTCTGCATGATTTTTAAGTTTAATTAAGTTTTGTATTCCCTTGCGGTTCATGCTTCTTTTATGAGCAAGAATACTTAGGGATTTTAGTTTTGCTTTAGTAAGCATGATTATGTTTTGATTATCTAAGGAGGTGGTTTCTGCTTTAAGTTCAATGCTTGCATTTAACTGCAGAGGATATGTTCTGATGTAGTATTGTGCTTGCATGAATGGATTAAAATTATCCTTCATGGTGCTCATATCAATAAAACTCTCTTGAAGCGAATCACGATGTATGAGTCTGCCTTCATAATGTTTGTGCTTTGTAGTTGGTTGATCTTTGATTGGAGTCTTGGCTACGTTTCTAACCTTTTCAAGATTACTTTGAGTGCTGCTACTATTTGTGTTTATTTTGACTTTTTGTTCAAGTAAATCTGGTGCCCTGTCTTTCTTAGTAGATTTTTCTTTCATAAAGATTGTCCTTAAAATATTTTTTACGTATCACAAATGGGTTTTTTACTTAAAGATTTTAAACGCTTATGATTTTAAATATTTGTTTGAGAACGGCAATGGTTGTTTTACTTGCATGTTTTGGTTTGCTAGCATGCAAAGAAGTATTTTTATATATTATAATTTATATTTGACGATTTTAGTGTGATATCATTATATATTCTTTAGTTATTTTTGATCAATAAGAATGAGATTTAATTAATACTATTTTGGAAAAGAGATGCATGGTTAATTTCAACTCTCTTAAGGGAATATTGGTTTTGTACTCAAGATTTTGTATCATCAGGCAATTTTAATACACTTCCTTAAAATAGTGTAATGTATTATTTGTGAACTATAATTGGTTATAATATACTCCCTAAGTGTTTTGAAAGTAAATGGCAGACTTAGTTTTTAAGCTTGCCAAGTTTAAGAAACCTCCATAAATCAAATAAGTTAGATTGTTTTCAATTGAAGATGATCTAATTTATTGATGTATACTTAATAAAATCAATTTTAAGTTTTTTGGAAAGTTTTATTTTTTTATAAATTGCATTATGCTTAAGACATTTAATAACATACTTATTAGAGAGGTATAGTATGGAAAATAATCAATTTGACAATTTTGATGATGTTAAAATAAAAGATATCAAAACAGGCAAAGTAAGGAATATATTAATCATGGGGCAAGGAGCTGTGTATGTGTTGGTATATATTGTTATTTGGTCATCTATATGTGCTGTGTTTTATTTCTGGGAGATGAGTGGACATAAGCGTCAAGAAGTTCAAGTATGGCATGAAACTAAATTGCATGTGCCAAAGAATCAAAATAAGAGCAAATAGGTTTTATGGTTTAATCATGCCTTTGTAAAAGAATTCAATTATTACACTTTCGGTTTGTAAGGGAAGTTATGTTTTCTCTAAGCGAATTTTTAATATTTTTAGCAAATCATCGGAATTTACTAAAAATTGTATTACAATGAAGATGTTTACTTATGCCACCAATATTGTACTATCATTGGAGGTTTAGATAAAAGATGGGATAATAAGGTGGTTTAAGCACTTCGGTGGTTCAATAGTTATTACTCAGGTAGGTTTGTAATTTTTGTTTGGCCAATTATATGTGCTGTGCTTTATTATTTCTTTAAGATTGATAAAGATAAGCATACAAAAATTGTAACATGGAATGAAACTGAGGTGAATAAACTTAATAATATAGAGAGAGTACAATAATGAACGTGGATGAGATTATGTCTAATAGACTTATTTCTTTTTGTTAACTTATATACCTATTTTATAGTATCTTATTATTTGTTTTATCATACATGGATTGTAATAATAAAGCTTGAACTAACTCTTGAATACTGGAAAACAATTGTTATATTTTAGTATTCAAAAGTTGTTTTTTGTTGATTTTAAAAGTTAGTATAAAATCTGTTAATTTTATTTTTAGCGTGTTTATAAAAGTAAAGATAAGTATTTTTATGCATTAGTTGCTAAAGGTTATTGGACTTGAGAAAAATCCAATGAGTAGTTGCATATTTTGATTAAAACCAATCCTTAATGTGAAAGGAATTTCTCTGTTAAATTTGTATCCGATTCCAAAATTTATAATGTATAATAATTGGGATTTGCTAAGGGGCACTTCCATTATGCCGTGCCCAATATTGGATGAGGCGCTTAAAAATAAATCAGATGCAATATTTTCTAAATGTTGCAGAAAAAAGAGTCTGTATTCAACTTCAAGATTTAAGATAGTATTAAAGCGAGTACTTATGTTTTTAGGAAAAAATGCTAGCGAGTATAAGTTTATTGCGTTATAATCATTACCTATTTTGAAGTTTGTATTGCCTCCTAAATAGCCTGAGTGAATAATGTCAGATTTGAGACCTATTTCACTGTAAGGTATAGAGACTAAATACTTTGCAGTCCAGTGTATCTTGTAAATATTATCTTGGTATTCTGGTATATATTTGTATGAAAACGAGATGTTAGTTTCAGCCCTTTGTGTCTCAGAGTAGTAGAGAGGCAGGAGAAATAAAACAGTATTAATAAGTGTTAGGGTGTTAATAAATTTGTAAGGTTTTAGTTGAGCATCAGGTAGCTTGGGTGAATGGTTCATGAGCCCTATTTTAAAGTTGTTTTCAAGTTTAAAATAATTGAAATTATATCCAAGATTTAACGAACCTATATGTTCAATATATTGATGATTAAATGAAAATGGGATATTACTTGTATAAAATATATGTGATGAGAAGCTTCTAAACCCATAGTGGATGCCAGAGTTTAGGAATAACGTTTTACAGTAATCTGTTCCAAAACTTATTGATGATCCAAGAGTTGAATCGTTAATAAATATATAATAAAAAAGACTAATATTGTTAGGAGGTATATTAAAATAGTTAATGTTGTATCCAAAGCGGCCTTTTTTTATACTGATATCGTAGAATTCACTAGCCATTAACATTGATTTTAAGCAAATTAAAAATATAATAGCTATGTTCTTCATAATGCTTTATACTATTAAATATTACGATTCATTTCAATATTTAACATAGTAAAAATGTTATCCTGTAATATATTCGTTTTAAGTGCTACAATTTATGAGTAATGACAATTTTGTATGTAAGCTGTTTAAAAGAAAGAATTTCCTTGCTTGATGGCTTCAATTGCTTCAGGCACTAATTGGCTGTTTGGGAATATTTTAAGTGCTTCTTTTAACGCTGCTATCCCCTCCAGTCTTTTTCTAGTGCGTACTAGAAGAGAGCTCTTAGCCATTTCTTTTATGAAATTTTGTCTGCTATTTAGTGGTAGTTGATCTGCTATTTTAAGATAGTTTGTTGTAATCCTTATTTTGTTGAATGTAAGATTTGATACACCCTTAATATGAAATATTATGAAGGGAATAATTAAATTAATGTTATCTGGATGTATAGCGAGTGCTTTATCTAGATACCTCTTGCCATTTACAGTATAAAAATATGCACTTAGGGGATCATGAATTGTTAACTTTAAAGCAAGCTCACCTAATGCACGCCAGTAGTCTGGGTGTACTTCTGGGCTTGCTTGAATTTGGGTACCATGTTCATAAGTTTGGGTGACTTTTGCAATAATTAACTCGCTTTCGCTTTTGCTAGTTGATAGGTGTGCAATATCGCACATAACCAGTGCGATTAACAGTTTTAAGTATAGATATTCCACGCTGTTTTTGCTGTAGTCAAGTGAAATGTTGTTTTCTATTGTTTGTAACGCTTGCATAAATTTTTTTATTGGTTGATCTTGGGTATTATACTCAAATTCTCCGGAATAGTATCTTGTGTGCACTGCCTCTACTGCTTTTGAGTGTGTCTGCAAAGGAGGCTTTGCAAACAAATTGGTTGCAAATAATAATGTGGTTAAAATTTTAAATAAAGGCTTACCCAATACACTAAATTTAGCACGCTTTTTAAATAAACTCAGAACTATTCTGAGTTTATTGTATTAGCTTATAGCTTAGGGTGCAGAACCGCTTTATCTTCATTTGGAGTTTGTTCTAGGCTCATCATACTGCTTAGGATCTTCACCCATGTCTTGAGTATTCTTTATAGATTTGCATGATAGCATAGTAAGTAGTAATAAAAATACACATTTTTTCATCTTTTATCCTTTATAACAGAACATTATATTAATAATTTATTTTAATATTTAATATAAATTGATAATACCAAAATTAATTGTAAAAGTCTAGAGGATTTTGCAATTAATAGATTTTACTTTCAAAGTTGGCCACTTTTATAATAGAGTGATTGTTCTTTTTGATGGGTGTGGAAGATCAATTTTGTTCTACAAAGATTTTAAAAATTTAAAGTAAACCAGGTTTTATACTAATAACAATTAGATTAATCTAATTGTTATTAGTATAAAACCT
>NZ_CP025787.1 GCF_003076595.1 Candidatus Borreliella tachyglossi
TCAACTCTTTGATTAATTTCTTTAAAATTCATTTTATGCTCCTTTAGTATGATGTCGTATAATTATAGAGCAATATCATTTATAGGGGATTTACTACTAAAGTTTACACTAGCAATATCATAGTTGAAATCTTTTAAGAATTCTTTTCTTAAACTCTTAAATTTCGAACTATCAAGAATACTATTCACTGCACTTCTCTTTTAACATTCATCATTGTTTTTAACTTAAGCATACAATTATAGTTTAAATCCATTTTATGAGTATAGAATTTCTTTTCATATTCCAATTTTTCTTTTTGTTTGTCCTCTAGTTGGGTTTTAATCTTTTCTTTAATACTTGACTTAATGTTACCTTTAAGTTTACTAGTAAGGGTCATGATTTGAATATCAATATTACTTATAGTATCTTTAAGTTCCTTAAGTACTAAATCTTTATAAGACTTAAAATCCTCACTAAAAGTCATACAGAAGTTATAAAACATTGTTTCAAAATTTGCTTTAACAACCCTCAACTCCGTTTTACTAGAGATAGCTAAAGCTACAAGATTGTCAAAAGTGTGTCTATTAACTTGAACTGTAGTCTCTAAATTTTCTTTAGGGTCTTTTAAGGCCTTGTACCTATTGCGTGCTCTTGATACAGCGGACTTGCAAACATTTAAAATGCTAGCAATTTCTTTATTCTTAAGCCCTTTATCAAAAAGAACTTTGTAGTCATAAAAAGCTTTTTTTTTCATTATCACATTTACCTTTTTTTAAATAATTCTTATCTTTAAATATTGCTTAATTGTACCACTAAAAAGAATAAAATCCAAATAAGACTCTGTACAATATACTAAAGAAATCTGTAAAAGCTAGTAAAAATGATCAATAAAAAGTTTACATAGTTGAATATAAGAGTTTGGTATAAAACTAATAAAATTGTAAATACTAACGATTCTATTTGAAAAGTAAAGAGCAGTAAAAATGCTAGTAGTAAATCTCTAATAATTAAATATCTATTCTATTCATAAATATAGCATAAAAAAGAGACTCTTAATACCAACTTTACTACATTTGTGGTATTTTATTATTATTCTACTTTATTTATACTTATTTTAATACCCATACACTTGACTTTTATATAAATATTACTACTATTATTTTATGTATTATCTTTTTTAAAATTTAGGTTTTTGTTAAATATAAGATTTATGCATTTTAATATGATAGGAATTAATACAATATGACATACAAAAAAAACACTATTAAGAGTCAACTAAATGAGAGGATTGTTGATACAGACTCTAAAGTAAATAGAGCCTCTAGGAAACTAGTTAAATCTTCTAAAAAACGTACTCTTAAGAAAAATACTACAAATCAAGGCAAGGGTTTTAATCTCATTGATACTAAATTACTTTTTAAATACATTGAAAATGTTAGTCTTAATGATGGTATTTGTGGAGCATTCTTGCGTGTTCTGTATTTAACAGGGGCTCGTGGTGTTGAACTACAAAATGCTAGGCTTTGTGACCTACACAAAAACCCCACTGGTGATGGTTATATTTTAAACTTAAGAGTAGCTAAGAAAAGAAATAGTGAAGTTATAAGGTCTGTATTTATCAGTAAAGATACTTATACTATTATTCAAGATGCTCATAGAAAATATTTTTCACATAAAAAGAATTATGGTATTGAATTTACTTATAAGAGAACTTTTCTTTTTCAAAAAACTAAGCATAAAAAACTTTGTCTATGGGGAGTTACAAAGCGTTTTAGAGCTCAACTTATTAAATCTAATAAGAATAAACCCTATGGAAAAAACCTACACATATTACGCCATAATTACATTAAAATTATGAAACTTAAAGGTTTTACTATTACACAAATAGCTTGTGATCTACAATTATCAGATCCATCTTTAATTTACAAGACTTATGGTGAGCTCACGACCGATATTGTAGCTATTAGCAATATAATGCGGAGTAGTATTAATACTTCATAAACTTAATGTAAAATTTATTTCTTATAATTCTCATCTTAAGTAGGCATTTTTATTAAATTGATATATTAATTTATTAATCATGTTTATATAGGAGAGTTTATGCTAAAAAAAGACAAACTGTATTTTTCAAGCTTGACTAGAAAACCTACAGCACTCATTAGTTGGATAGTCAAATTGGGTATTAATAAATTTGAAAGTATGAATAAACTAAAATGATTAGTATCATCTTTAATTGTTTTATGTCTATTTACACTTTGTAGTTAGAAGGTAGGTTTTGAATTTACTGCTTGATCATTTACTATGTGTGTTAATTGCAATATGTATAACTATAAGTTTTGTTGTAGTTATCACATATCTTATCTACATCCTTAAGGAAGAACAAAAAGAAACTAAAAAATGGCGTGAAAGTTTCATTAACCTTAAGAATGAATATAGGTATAGACATAAGAATAAATAAATGATTTAGATAAAAAAGATAATGAATAAATATTTAAACTCACACTACTATGTAATTACTTATACAGTACACGTATAGTGCTTTTATCATGAGACCAAGGTCATTGGATTTGTTGTTGAATGTTACATTTAGCTTGTGTGTAGCAAGAATTCAATGACCTTTTTATATTCAATTAAAACCCTAAATATCTAGAGGTATAAACCTTTAAAAGGAAATGCATTGCAAACATCGTTATAAAAATTAAATGCATATAGCTATAAGTTACAACAACTATGTTATGATATAGTTGTTGTAACTCTTATAGTTTAAATCTTGTCTAAAGCCTCTACTTAACGCATTGATACCAAGTATTTATGATAATCTTTCTCAGTAGCTGGGACAATAATGTCCCCATTGATTATTTTTTCAGTAATATTTCCTACTTCCTTTTCAAGATCTAAAGAGATTATCTCAAGATTTTTTGGATTTTTTATGTATTCCACAAAGCCTTCTTTAAGTCCATAGTTTATAATACGGCCACCCTCAAAAATATTTTTTTTAAAATAATTAGAAGTTAAAAAGTGTATACTTTTGTCAGCACTAGCGATTGCACATACAATAATATTATCAGGTGCAACGTCAAAGTCGCCGAGATTACTCCCAATAGCATAATACCCCTCACCACGTTCCTTGGCAGCCTCAAAAACACCAAGTTTACTAGGACCTGCAACAACTAAAACGATATCTATTCCATCGTTGTACATTTTATTTGTCATGGTTTTCGCAGCCTCTGCATCATTATAGCTACCAACATAGTCACTATTGATATTAATATGTTTGTTCGCATACTTAGCACCAGCTTCATATCCATACCTAAATGAATCAATGACTTCACTGCTCATTGCACCTATAAAACCAAGCTTACCCGTCTTAGAGACCCGAGATGCAATAAATCCTACTAAAAAGGCTCCTTCTTCAAATCTAAAAGACACAGATACCAAATTATCAGGAATAGAATCAGACTTATCATAAACACCATCTATGATTGCATATTTGATGTCTGGATTTTCCAAAGCAACAGTTATGGAAGGAGCACTAAGTTGATATCCAAGCAACCATATAAAATTTGATCCATTATCCTTTAATGCCTCAAGATCGGCCAAATAAGTCTCAGTTTTAGATTCTTTAGGAACAACTTCAATCCCCAATTCTTTACCCGCTTTATTAGCACCCCTTAAAGCATACTCACTAAAGCCTTTATCTTCAAAATTTCCAACAGTCATTACAGAAATTTTAGGAGTTTTATGTTCAACTTCTTTAGAAGCAGAACATGAAACACAAATAAAACAAATACTTAAAAATAAAACTTTCATAATGCTTATTCCTTTTTAAACAATGATTTTTAGCATTATATATCTTAATTGCATAAATTAGGTACAAGATACAATGAATAAGAGATAACAGTAGATATGCTTTTTGGGTTTAAATGGAGTTCATTTAAATTATTCTTTTATAACATGTAGATAATTGATATATTTATTATTAAAATAAGACTGGAGAGGGTTTTATGTTAAAATCTATTCTTAAACGTATTTACAATAAATACAACAAGCTCAAGCATATTATTTCCATTATAGGTTACGTTATTTGTATACTTGTATTTAGTTATATAGATGAGTGTGATTTATTTAATTTAGATAAGTATGATTTAGTTAATGTTACACCCTAAGTTAATAAGCAAAGTAATATAAGTAAAATTTTATAGAGTTTAAATCATACAGTGTTAAACAAAGTTAAACAAAAATAAAGAAAATGGAGGGTGTATTATGAATGTAAATATTTAACATAATTATTTTTTGATATAGTTTTAAATTACTTTAAGATAATTGAATTGTTGCTTTTTAAAATTTTTGCAAGGGTTTAGTTGTTTATGTAATTTAGTTAATTAGTCGCTTTTTATTGATAAAATTATTAAATTCGGGTTGCTTAAAGCTTAAGATGTTCGTAGCACATAAAACCCTTGCTAAGGGTTTATTTTTTATAGCTTTAAGTGACCCCTTTTTTAAATTTAACCTTGATATACCGCTTTTGATATACTGTAAACTTGTGATAATCTTTATATAAGAACTACTTGAGTTTATGAATATCGCTAAAATAATCGTATCTTATAATATATACAACTACCTCTCGTCTTCATGATTGAGATGTAGTTGTATGTTAAGGATACAACCTACATCTATTAATTGAACTGTAAATAACATCATCACTATTGCAAAGTAAGTTCTGTTCTTCATGAAAAGCACACACAATCTCTTAAGACAACAATTATTAACAACATCATTAATAATGTCTAAATTAGTGAAGTAATTAAAAGTTCCCTTGTTATCAACAGTGTTTATTATCTTTTTATTCATTTTCAAACTCCTTATTTATGATAATAATATATATATAACAAAAACAAAGTTTAACAACTTTTTAACAAAAAAAATAATAAATCTTTACTAGTAAATACTAATAAAGATTTATGTGTAGGTTATAAAATTGAGGATTGAATTATTATTTATTACTTCTTAATTCTTCAAATTCTTGTATAATTTCTTCAAGCCACTCTTTTTTACTACAATAAATCTTTTCTAATAAAAAACTTGCAAGCTTAATATGTTCTTTAAAGTATGCATAGCATACTTCACTTTTAAGTTGAAACCTCAAGGGCTTGATTGGATTTTGTTTTGATGGTTTTATTGCGTTTTTATTATTTCTAATCACTTCAAGGCATTGATTAATTCCATTTTGAATAATATCTTGTTCTTCTATTAATCCAGTCTCCATGGCGTCTGCAAGCTTTAAATGAGCATAAATTTGTGTTTTAGAAAAATTATAATCTAATATAAATTGATTGAAACTTTTATAACCATCATATTTATAATATTTATTATCCCTTATTTCTTTTAAGTTTCTAATGTTTTCTAATTTGAAAAATATCTGTTTTTTTAAATTATTTTTAATATTTTGTTTTAATTCCTCATAACGAGTTAAATGTTCCTTATCAGATATAACCATTAACTTATCATCGTTAAGCCCTCTACTATTTAAGGTAATATTTTTCACATATGCTCCTTGTATTATTATAAAAGTAGTTCGTTAACGAACTACTTTTATTTTATTTATAAAGTTGATTAAGGATTGTTCATACTCTTTTATATAATCTTTACTTAAATCAAAACCAGTATTGTTTGCTATTCTTTTATTTAAGTCCTCACGCTCGTGCACAGTTCCTAAAAAGTTTTCATCATGTTTAATATGTTCTAATAATTCCTTGTGAGAATTATTATTTTTAAACCTTGTTGAGAGTAAAAAAATAGACATATTTTTTATTCTTAGTTCCCTTACATAATATTTTAATAGTTCTAGACTCTCAACAGCCCATTTTTCTGCTGTCATGGGTACTATGCAATAGTTACTGCATATTAAAGCATTCCCTAAAGTAGCATCCAAACTTGGATTTGTATCTAGAATTACATAGTCATACTGTATATTTAAATCAAGTAAAAATTCCTTTAATATACGTTCCTTTAATGGCAAATTTTCTCTAACAAATTTATGCAATTCTATATAACTGCCTAAAAAATCTAAATTATCGTTAATGTTTACAATAGCATTATTAATATTTAAGGACGCTATTAAAACCTTATAGATATTAGTTTGTGTAATATCTATATTCTGTTCTTTTAATTTATCATAGTAATAACTTGTACAACTAGCTTGAGTATCTAAATCAATTAATAATACTTCATGATCTCTTGACAATAGAGTAGAAAATACTAAACTACTAGTACTCTTTCCAACCCCGCCTTTTGCACTTGCAATAGTGATCACTTTAGTTTTTTTGATATCCATTTGGTTATCAAACCTCCATATGGTAACTTTTGATTGTAAAATTCATGTATTTCCTTTTCTAGTCTTATAAGTGCTTCTAGTAAAGTTTGACAATACTTTGTTTCAAGTCTGTCTTTTCTAATTAAAAGACGAATACCGTTAACCAAACAAAATACACTTCCCGTTTTAAATCTAAATTCAACATAATATGCTTTATATATATTGATTGTCTTGTTCTCTTTTGTAACTTCATGAATATATGGAAGTCCTACAGGCTTTTTTCTTCTCTTAAAACCATAAAACATTCCTAAAAACTTATCACCAGCCTTTAAAGAAAATAAATGAAAGCTCTCTTTTTTATCTTGATCAAGTAAATCCCTAAGTGATATATAAAATATATCATTTTTTCTTTTTTTGATTCCAAAACCATGAAATGAATCAAACATTTTAGTGTAGTACAGTTTTCTATTATTCTCATCTGTTTCTATACTTGTAAATACACCTTTATTATCACTTGTGTTACTAACTTGTGTTACTTCATTTAGACTTATTTCAAGACGTTTTTGTTTTAATCTATCCTCTAGTGTGTTTGCCATATACATATACTCACCTTTCCTATATTCTATAGCATTAATATGTAAAAATTCCATAATTTATTTACACTCCCCATTGCTAGTGTCGTGGTATCTCCTTAAATAGGATGGTATATTATCAACCAGTGTTGCTATTTTGTTATTTGTTTCTAGCAAGTTTCTTAATTCATTATAGTACGTATTATTGTATATTTTGCTAAATGTTAATTCTCCTTGTGTTTTCAAATATTCATTCAAATACGGTTTTAATTCGTTACGATCGATTTTGTTTTCAAATTGTGATACTAGTATGCTAAAAATATTGTTTCCAAGTTCCTTTTGTTGTTGTTCTTTTACTTCTTTTACTTCTAGTGGTAATATTTTCTTGAGTTTCTTTACTTTAAGTTCTAAATCATTATATTTAGTGTGTTCAATGATGAAGTGTGGCTTTAATTTGTATGTTTCATACAGCTTTTCTTTTTCTATATCAAGCTGTTGCTTGTTGTATCCTTCTTTTTCTAAATCACTAAAAGAAAAAGAAATAATTTTTGCTAGTTCGTTTTGTTTTAGTTGCAACTTCGTGGGTTTTTTTGATGTTACACTTTCTTGAGGCTCTTCTTTTGTTATATTGTTATTATTAATAATATAAACACCCTCATTTTTAGTTGCATTTTTGTTTTCAAATTTTTTAGGGTTGTTTTGTTTTAGAGAGTTGTTTTGTTTTTTGTAATAACGTTCTTGTGTTTCTTTTCTAAATTTATACTTTGCTTGGACACTACGCTTGATAACTTCTTGATCAAGACACAATAATGCTTTTAAGTTAATAATACTATATTTAGTGGTGGTGTAATTTATGTAACTACCTTTATACTCACCAAGTCTTATTAACTCTTTTTTGATAATCTTGTTGTTAACTAAGTATGTTAAATCTTTTCTTAATGTTCTTAGTTTAACTGGTTTAAGTCCATCTCTGCTTAGATGATGATTTACTAGATATAAGATATCTTGTTGTTGATAAGGTTTTAATGTGGTATTTAGGTAATTTATTGTTGATATAGTCTTAAAGAGTCTATTGTGGGCTTTTTTTTCTGGAAATTGTTCAAAATGAACTTGATTGAATTTCTTCATGTACGTTCCTTTATAAATGAGATGATATTAATATGAATACTACTTCAGTTTTTATATAAAAGCAAACTGTACTATAAATCTCAATACAAGATTTTTTGTTAAAAATATTGTGAACAAAAAGTTTTTGTTATATAGTTATATATATGTGCATAAAGGAGATTGTAAATGAAACAAGTAACACAAGTAACAAGTGTTAAGCCGTCACAATATGAGAATATTGATTTGGATAATACTTTGAGAGTTTGGGAAGCATATAAATCACAGAAAAACTTAACTGGTATTGACGCAAGGTCGGAGCGTGACATTATAACTCTATTGATGGTTAATAAGCTCAATCCATTTACTAATGATGTGCATATTATTCCTTTTAAGGGGTCTTATACTATAGTTATTTCATATCTTGCTTTAATGAGAAAAGCTTATGAGGCTGGGTATGATAGTAAAGATTTAAAGTTTAAAGAAGAGCAGATTATGACTTTGGGGTTTGACGCTAGTGGTAATGCGATTGAGAAGTCCGATTGGGAGTGTACCGCGAGCCTTACTACTAGTGCTGGTAAAACTTATAGTTATTCTGTACTACTTAGTGAATTTCGCAAAAATACTCCTATATGGAGAGAAAAACCTATATTTATGATAAGAAAATGTGCTGTTAGTAGACTTTTTAGAACGTTACCTAATTCTTGTATGCAAAACTTACCATACATTGCAGAAGAGTTGCAAAGTGATGATGTAGTAGATGTATTTTCTAATAGTGACAAGCCTCAATACAATAAGCAACAATGCCAGCAACAAAACAATAAGCAACAATGTTTGGACTCTAGATACAGCTTATACAAGAACTTACTAAATTTTGCTAGACTGGTTGTGAGTCAAGAATATATTGAAGACAAGCCATTTGCTAGTGCAAGAGATATACAAGAGTATATGGAGTTTGTTGAGAATGGTGATGATGTTTTGTTACTCGATTATTTTAATGAAAATGAACAACTTAAAAACATTAAATATTGGACGGATTTAATTAAGGTATATTTTATGAATAGCAATAAGGGTTTAGTTGATATACAGCAGTTTGATAACTTTTTAGAAAAGAATAAGGGTTTTTATGGTAGCAGTCCTTTAAAGTTATTTGGTTGCTTGAGTCGATCGGATGAATTTGCATATTTGACAAGCTAAAGTGTTTTTGAATATTTAGTTAAAGTGCTTTTGAATATTTATTGTATACAGCAGTAGCAATAGGCTTAACATACAGTATATATGTCTTGTATTTAGCAATATTGTCCTTTAGGGCTTTAAGAGTATGTTCATACTTAAGGGTAGTAGTATCAAAGAATTCAAATTTAGGATAATCCTTGTCTTTAACTTTTTGTTTAGTTCTAACCAACCATGTTTGCAAGTACATCACATAACTTGCTAGCTTGTCTTCATAGGCACTTAAGCTCGCAAGTGTAGTTTCTTGAGGTTGCCGAGGCTCCTGCCTCAGGCTTGCAATTGTATCACATCCTAAGAGAGTAAATAAGAGAATAAATTTAAAGATTTTAGTTTTCATTTTCTAGTTCCTTCTCTAGTTCCATCTTAAGTTTGTCGGTATAAATTTTCATTAATTTATTTCTTTTTTTTCTTAAAGCCTCAATCTTTTTATGGTCTTTACTACCTGCAGTTGTAGATTTTTCTAATATCTCAATATTACACGCTAGTATTGGCTCTAATTCATTTAAGATTTTAATTGACTCTACTTGTTCTAAGTTTTTCATATTTTTTGTGTATAGGGAATAAAAGTAATTGAATATGTTTGTGAATACATTAATGTATGCAGAAGTAGCGGGCTGTTTATCTTTAAGTATTTGTGTAAAATCATTTAAGATACTAATTCCTAAATGAGCAGTTTTGTTATCTAAATCCAAACTAAACTCCTTTACTTGTTATCTAAACCCAAACTCCTTTATTTAAGCCTCAGCACACTTAAGCTTTAAGTCCTCATTAAGCCTCATATTCCCAGCACCAGCATTAACAGCACTAATTAAAGCATTAATCTTAGTGTTTAAAGGCGTGAGGTCTTCTAAAATTTCATGCGTCAATTTATTCTCAAGACGCTCCATATTTTGTGTGTAAATCTCAACAAAATGTTCATAAAATTCATAAAGTATAGTAAAACCTTTATGAGATTTTTCGCTAAACTTGTCTTCAAATTTAGAAAAAATATCAAACAGGGTACTAATACTAGCAAGTCCAGCCTCAAGATTATCCTTACTAAGTGTCATAATAGGTTATCCTTGCTAAATATCATAATTAGTCTTTCCCATCCTTATTCTTAAATTTAGAAATAAAAATATGTAAAATGTCCTTAAGCACAGGTTTAAATAAAATAACTAGTAGTGATACTAAAGCTAATACAAAAGCAGATATGACAATTAACTTAATCTCATTGATATTCATTAATAATTCAGCGATATTTATGTTATTCATTATGCCCTCTAATTTTTAAATAATTAACTAAAATACGGAAGTTGTAGGGCGTAAAAACACCCTCAAAATCCAAAGTAGGTAATAGTAAAGCAAACCCAAAGGGTAGCCTATTACTATTAGCCACATGAACAGTAAACTTATATCAAAACCTTAATTTAACAAATAAATTTAAACAAAAGATTTTAACAAGCTTTTGCTAAATTTTTAACAATAATGGTACATAGCCAACCGCTGTAGTTCCAGGCACCCTTTCATGCATATACCAACCAGAAAATAAAGATATCATGAACTTAACATTTCTACTATGAAGATGAAATACTTTTAATTTTCCCGTTTCATCACTATATTTAGTGTATACACTCCTTTCATTGTCAACTGTACCAGTTTCTACACTAAGAAATATATCTAAATATACAGCTTCATCTCGATCATCATCGTCAAACATTAAGGTAACTTCTTTATTGTTTATTAAGTCTAGGATAAGTGATTTTCTTGTATATTCATAGGGATATAGATATCTACTTTTATTGGATGCTCTTTGAATTGTAAAACTTGATGGTATACCCATAATTTGTTTAGGTGGTGGTACTTTTTGTAACTCGTTGTAACTGCTCATTATGAGTAATTTATCACTAGAGGACATTTTAGAGTACGCCTTGATACTTCGCTTGAGTTCCGACTCAATTTTGCTAAAAAGATTGCTAATACTACTAGATTGATTGTTTAATATTTTACTTAGTATGCTGGAATACACTCTATTAACAAAACTATCATCATTTGCTAGTTCGCTAGCTATAGTACTTTTTATGACTTGTTTAAACTCACCTAAACCCTCTCCTCTAAATGTTTTGTCCTTTACGGTCTTTAGGAAGTTTTCAAAAGTGATAGCATTAAGGTTTGCAATACCATCATCAACTGGTAATAGGTCGCTATTATTGACGCTAGCAACTCTATTTAAGTCTTTTATTTGTATAGTATCAATCTCGTCAACTAGTAATTTTCCATTATCACCATCAGGCATAAAATCTCCTTATTTTTAATTGTTAAAAGTAATAAGCTCTTGGTCTTCTTTATCATAAAGTTTAAGCACCCTCCCTATAGGGATTAATTCTTTAATAAATGCATAAATTGAGTGTGAATACCCTTTAGGAAGGAAATTAAATACCAACTTTTTACACACTCTGGCATACCCCTCTTTGGTAGTACACATTATTATTTTCTTGGGTTTTATACCTTTAGGAGTGCTTGGTGATACATAGGTAATAAAATTGGTTGTCATTGAGCCTTTAAGTTTAATGCTAATAACACCTGCAGACTCTGTACTAACTTGTACGTCAACATTAAGAAAAGCTTTAAACAATCTTATAAAACTTTCGTCTGTACCAATATGGCGTTTTGCAAAAATTACACTATTAATGTTTTTTGTTAAGCTTACTAGTGTTTGTGATTTTGAATAAAATATCCTAAATAGTATGGATAGTTTAAATGCAATAAATCTTGAGCTTACATGCTCCTTTGCATCAAAATCAATAAAGTTTGAATTTAATTCTTTAAGTTCCGATAAAATTGTGTGAGCATAGTGTAATTCATTTTTAATAAATTTTTCTACTTGAGTATTTCTTAAGAAATTAGGTATATTCATTATAACTATTTCCTTTAAGTATCAATGTCGATTAATAACCTGTCGACTATGTCAAAAAGTAAAATCTCATTATCACCGATTGCAAAATCTTGATTGATTTTAAAATTAGTCTTACTTATACTCTTAATATTTTGTGTATCATCATCTTTAATATAAACCCCGATATTCATTGCTTTAATCCCTACAACCTCATTAACAGGTGCTAGGAAATCTTGATATTCAAAGCTAATTCCCATATCTTTATAATTATTCTCACAAATTCTTGTATAAATATCCCTTATTTGTGTATCAACTTCTAGATAAATGTAGTTCTTAAGGTCAAGTTTGTACTTAACACTTAAATAACAATACTTGCGTTTTCCTAAACTTACCTTATATTCTTTACGCTGTCCTTGTAAGTTAAAACCATCAATTAAAATATCACCTTCAAGCACAGTTCCACTGGGGGTTGTGTAATATAACACTTCCCATAAATCGGCTTTAAATTTAGAGTCTAGGATGGCGTTCTTAGTATCATTTAGTACAGTATCATCAACTATTATGTAAATATTAGCTTTACCTGCAGTACTTAAAATATTTGCATGTATAACAGGTTTAAGATTAAGTAAAGCCGTCTTAACGGCCTCGTGGGTAGTACTTTTTGCATTTATGTGATTTTGTATAGCAGTCCAATACTCACCCTCTGGTGCGAGTTTAGAAAAGAAAAGATTAAGTTCATCAATAATTTCTACTTCAAGTAAAGCTAGTGAATTAGCTATTATGTTATAAATGGAACTGTGATCATCTGTAATATCAATATTATGCATAGTCTTAAGGTATTCTCGTTTTTGATTGACTATATCCTTAATTGATTGTTTAACTGCACCGAAGTTTGGATCAAATAGTATGCTCATATAGCAAAGTCCATAACTAGTAGGATACTCATACAGCAAAGTCCATAACTAAAGTATCACCAACGAAATAAAACTCGACACGCACACAACCCTCATTAAAAGTTGCCTCAACATTAACAAGGTCAATTTTTAATTCTTGTGCTATATTTAAAAAGTAGGTTTTAATAATTTCTAAATTGCCAATTTTGCAAAATCGCAAAAACAACATATACTCGAATCCATGATGGGGAGCATACTGCAGGCTCCCTTTTGGGATTTTTAGGAATAAAAACAATCTTTGTTTTTGTTCTAAAATAGTATCAACAAGCATTAAATCACTTCCAAATACTAGATCAAACTTGTCATTTATCTTTAAATCCATAAATTCCCAACAAATTTTAAATACATATATTATATCATAAACTTGACAAAAAATTTACTTTAATGTTTTATTAACAATTTACTTTAATGTGTTATTAACTAGAGGCATGATTCGTTCAAGACTATATCTTATTTTATTTACATAAAATACACGAAAAGTTGGATCAATTTCTGCTTGACCTATTACCTTAAGGTTAAACAATGCATCAACTACTTCCTCAAGCGTTGAAACAATTTGTTTAAAACTCTCTTTTAAATTAGCAAGGCTTGTACTAATTTCTATAGGGTCGCTTGAGCGTATAGCAACCTTACCAGCTTTAACTTCAATCTTTTGCTTGCTAAGATCAACTGGTCTTAGTATATAGTAATAATTTTGATCAAAATAGTTATTATCATCCGTATTGAAAATATTAATACTACTTTGCAGTAGTATAACCTCGTCTCCTGTCTTTAGGAAATAATTTACACTAGCAATGTTGCAAGTGTGTATAGCAAGTCCTTCGTATTCCTTAAGTAAAACTATTCCTTTCTGGGTATTACTATCAAATTCTTTTATTGTTCCAATACGTGATATGAAAATGTTTTCATTAAGAAATACCTTTATGTCTTCTTGAGCAAGCAGGGAGCCTTTAAGACGTTGGTTTATTCTATAGAGTTCATAATTAGTATCATTGCTCATATATATACCCTTTAAATTTTAAATTTTGTAATAAAATAACTA
The DNA here is from genome assembly GCF_003076595.1 of Candidatus Borreliella tachyglossi. NCBI lineage: Bacteria > Pseudomonadati > Spirochaetota > Spirochaetia > Spirochaetales > Borreliaceae > Borrelia > Candidatus Borrelia tachyglossi. Next base: position 14,072 of record NZ_CP025787.1, read on the forward strand.
ATAAGACATAGTTCATTTACTTCATTTAATCTTATAGTAGGTTGCAAGTTTTAGTAATTTCTTTACAGCTTATTATAGGATTTTTCTAATTTATTTGCTAGTTATTCCTTTAAATTTAAAAATTTTGTAGTATCTTTTATATACTTTGTACTAATGTTGTTTACATCTGTATTAAAGATATTTACATCGAACTAAATCTTATAGTGGGCTGTGATTTTTTTTCAGAGCTTATTATAGGATTTTTAAATTATTTGCTAGTTATTCCTTTAAATTTGAAATTCTGTAGTATCTTTTATTTACATACCTTATTTTTATATCTTATATCTAAACCTATCTTGTAGTAGATTATAATTTTCATCGCTTTTACAGTCCACTACAGGATTTTTCTAGGTTATTTGTTAGCTATTCCTTTAAATTTGAAATTCTGTAGTATCCTTTTATTTACAATAAATTTGTATTTATTCTCTTAAAAACCTGTAGTAGGCTGTGATTTTTTAAACAGTTTTTTACAGCTTATTACAGGATTTTTCTAAATTATTTATTAGTTATTCCTTTAAATTTTAAATTGTGTAGTATTTTTTATTTAAACTTATAATTAAATTATTTCTTTAAATCTTGTAGTAGGCTGTTTTTTTCAAATTTCTCACAGTTTATTATGAGATTTTTTTAGTTATTCGTGGTACATGGTTGGAGTCATCGTGTAATTTAAGACTAAGTGAACACTCACCAGTATTACTTAGCGTGGCATTGGTTTGATCTATTGTACATTTAATTAAATTACTAAGTGCATCTTTAAAACTAACTTTATCACCAATTCTTAATTTATGAGTATAGGTTAATTTGGCATTCCAAAAAATTATAGAGTAATTGCGATTGGTAGCAAATGATATTTCTTGTTGAGGAATAAATTCAAGTCCATAGTCTTCTAGGGGCACATACCTAGCTTTATCAAGGACAGGTGTGGGCTCTATATTAGAGAATATAAAATTACAATCAACATCACTTGTAATTAGGCCGACATCAGTTTTAATATTTGATACATATTTTTTAGTGAGTTTTTCTATAAATTCTTTAGGGGTTTTTGCATAAAAGCTTTCATCTATTACTCTGTTTTGGTCTTTTTGGCTTAATTTAATTATAGCTTTATTTTCAAATACAAAAGAAATAGCGTCAACAACCCGCATACCTTTAAATTCTTTATTGAGCTCTCTATTGTAAAAATTACTTTTAGATACTAAATGAATTTCATATTCAACGGAAAAATCACCACTAGCATAGTCTGTACTCATTGGTACACCTAAATACCCACCCATGATAAAGTCATATGCTTTTTCATCAGCAAATTTTTTGTAATAAATCTTTACAATATCATTCACTTTAATCTCATCATTAAAAGTTAAAGGCAGGTTCCAAATTTGTAGTTTAGCTTGTTTACTTGCAATTATGTTGTGATTGGATAATACATCATTAATACTTATATCAACATGAACGCCCCATTCAGTTTTAATTACAACTTTAGGATGTACTTCAGGTATACCACCACCAATACTATTCTTTAGGGTAGTAGCGTTATAAAATTCAACTAAAAAATCATATTTAAGTAGTCTATACATAGTATTATCCTTTATACTCATTTAGTGTAAAGGTTTTTACAACTTCAATATTTAAATTAATCTCAATTTCATCAATATATGGAGTATCTTTAAATGTAACAGAAGTTAGGATAACTAGTTCTTTAAATTGAAAAGTGGGGCTGTATGCGGTAAATGGTACACCGGCCTCAATTCTATTAGCTAATTGTTCTTTTACAAAATTACTATCATACTGTAATAATGAATTACCAAAAGGAGTCATTTTTAAAGGTGATAGCATCTCTTTATAAATGCTAGTTAAAACGCCACCAGTAATTGAAATAACTTCACTATTTAGTACAGGGTTGTAGGTAACATATTCCGCTTTACGTGTGTAGTAATTAATAACTGGACGTTTTGAACAACTAGTACTATATGTTCTAATTATAAGGTCGCCTTTTGGTTCTATAAAGAATAATTGCGGAATATATCCAAAACCTTTAAGATCCATTCTTGGAAATAACACAATAAAATTACCACTACTAAAAAAACTAAAAACTTGATTTACAGTAGCTTTAATTAAATGTAATATTTCGTGCTTATCCATACTAGGGTATCACCTTTATTTTATGGGTCACATAGTATATATAAAGTTTTAAGGTTGTTTTGAACTACCGTCCTCACTTGCTTCTCTTCTTTTGTTTAATTCACCCAGTGATGCACCGCTGTCACCACCCATCCATGATGGTAATATTGATTTAAGCCTTGCAATTAAGGTATCTATACTAAATATATTTTTAATAGGAGAAATAATACTTTTTTCAATACTAAAGTTTTCAATCCATACTAATAATTTATCAACAAGCTTAATTGCTGGCTCTAGGAGTCTAGAAGTCAACTTCCCTAAATTATCCTCAATTCTAGTCATACTCCCCTCACTCTTGTCAGCAACTGTAGCATACCCAGATAAATCAGCAGATGTTACGTCTTTTTTAATTTCCCTAAGTGTAGCAAGTCTTGCAAGCACGTCATACTTTGCCACATTTTCAAAATTTCTTGCTTGAAAATCATTATACTTATCACCAATACCCTCTAGTCGATGCATAGTATCAAATAAAACTCCAGCATTACCCTTAAGTAGTTCAACAACCGCACTTATTGATTCATCTGTGCCTTCACCTAAGAGCCCACTCTTTTTAATATCAACTGCAGTCTGTACAGCATCAACAATCGATTTTTGATCTGTTATACCCAATTGTTTAAGTTCGGATTTAATTAATGCACTTTTTGTAATAAAGTCTTCTTTGTCTAATTGCTTTTCAAAACCCCTACCTTTAAGCATTCCTTCAATACTACTACGCTCAGCTGTAGTAAACATTTTAGATGAAAGCCTTGCTTGTCTTGCAATTTGTGAACGCATTTCAACGGACTTTTTAGCAAAATCCATAACGCCACTTACGCCCTTATTAAGTGCCCCAGATACCACATTTCCAATAGCGGTTCCCATTGCAACTTTTGTAACAAAACCAAAACCTTTTTTAAACCGTGCACTATGCTCGTCTTTTTTTAGTTTTTTGTATTCTAACTTCCTTAAATCATCATCAGACATTTGTGAGCGTCTAAATGCCTCTTTTCTAGCTTTAGCGAAACTTTTACCTTGACTCATTAATTTTTTAGTCTCAGCCAGCTTAAATTTTTCTGTTTTTTCCCTTAAAGCCTCATATTTTTTTTGTTTAGAGAGCTCACGCTTTTTATCACTTAAATTACTCTTAATGATATCTTTAGTACTACCCAGACTAGTTCGAGCGGGCTTTAGATACTTCTCCATTTTGGAAATATCTTTTTCTAACGCCTTTTTAGTCTCAGCGTGATCTAGTACGCCTTTAAATTTAATAGTAAATGTATCACTCATTTTCTACTTAAAGTTACCAATAACTACGTGCCTTTTTAGTCTCAGCGTGATCTAGTACGCCCCTTAATAGTAAATGCATCACTCAATCTCTACTTAAAGTTACCAATAACTTTAATTCATAATTAATAACTCACTATTTTCATTTTTCAACAATCATTATTTCCTAAAAATAAGTTCATACACTTGTTTTTGTAGTTTAAAATCAGCAAGTTTATTAACTTCAAATAAATCGTTATATAACATCCTCTTAACTTCACTTAAGGTAGCAATTCCCATTATTACTGGAAAGGCATACTTATTATTTCTAATTTCTTCTAAGAGTGTGAAATATTGGTGCCTAGATTCATGTATTTGATTTATTACTTGCTTTATTTCGTTGTATCTTACTGCTTTTGATGTTTTCATATAGCAATAGCATTATCTATACTATCTATTACCGCCTCGTAATTCCAAGCCTCATTAATATAGTCAAACTTTTCAAAATCCCCAACATTATTTTCAAACTCTTCTAGATACACAAGATGAGGTTTTTTAAAATCGGCGTCCTTATTAAATATATCAAATTGAATACTATAAAGAATTGCTATTAAATACTCTTTATAGCATCCAACATATTGTCTGTTGTTGTTAAGTATGAAGTAAAATTCATCCAGGAATCCCGAATTAATCATTAAATTAGTAATTTGTTTTAAGTAGTCTAGTTCATAGAGTCTATCAAGAGCTTTAGTTTGATTAACACTTAAGACCCTATCCCACTCATATACTGGAATAGCTTTAACTTTGTACTCATAAACTTTAGTTTTAGTTAATATTTTCATTTTGTATTTCATATTAAATACCCTATTTAGTTAAATGTTTTATACCGCATTTACTCTCCTAATTAAGTATTAGGTTTACTACGCCTACAATTAATTGCTCGTATTTCAAAAGTTACCTTATCAGCCTCTGCAGAGTAGTTTCTAGATGGAGCCTCTGTAAACACTGCATGGTTTGAAATAATTTTTGTTGCAATATGATCATTGAAAACTAAATCCCCAATTTTTTCATTTTTACTAACAGTAACATTATCAAATTGTTCATCCGATAATTCTGTTAACAAAATATAATCATGACTACCAAGTGTTACCTCAATGTTGAAAATATAAGTAACAGTTTTAGGGTCTCTAAAGCTTATAACAGGTGTACCCTTGTCTTCAGCCGAAACAACGGCTCTAGTACTAGGCTCACTACTAAATTCGATCTTTCCACTATGCAGTTGATGACCTAATATTGAAAAATAAACTTCCGTTAAGTTATATAAATTCATCCTCAAGCACTCCTATCTTGCATCCTTAAGCACTCCTGTCTTGCGCTAGACTATTTTGATAGTCTTTTATGTCTTCTGTTGTAATATTTAATACAACAGCATTAATGCTATAGTTATATGTAATAGTGATATTTAGATCAAGCTGTAGTTGAGGAGATGGCTTTAGTTTTAATCTAATAGAACTATAGTCTACAATCAAACCAGAAGATTTAAATCTATTAAATAAACACTCAAGTGACGCAGTGTATGCATTCTCACGAATACCACTTAGACTTAATGCACTTAATTTACTATTTTGTCTATTATGTTTGTTCCAAACACGAATGAGCTCCACTATGGTTTCATTTTTGATGTAACTTAATGTTGCAAGTTCATCTATAGGAGTACCAGCAAGGTCAACGCCCTCCTTAAAAGAAGGAACACCGTCAAGTCCAGTCTCATTAAGAAGTGCATAGAAATTAATACGAGCATCTCGTAATTTCTTGATTGTAGCATCATCAAGGAGTGGTGTGGCTTTAAGCTTAATACCGTACGGATTTACGGAATGAAATATACTAGCTTGATTGAGGTATTGACTTATAAATTTTAAATACAGGTTATCACCACCGTTGCTATAAATGACAATATTACCTTTACCCTCTGTTGAGCCTTTATCTTTAAATAATTCTTTTAGTTCGGTTTCTTTAGTAGAGAATACAAAAAAGGTATTAGGGCTCTTGAATTTAGGATAATCATCTTTATAAATACTAAGTCCATCGTCTGTAGGACTCTCTTTTTTATAAGGATTAATTAAGACAACAAAACTGTGCCTGCTAGCTTTAAGATATTCCTTAATTGACTCCGGCTTATCTTTATAAAGTAAAAGTGTGCAAGCCCTTAATGCATCTTCACCAAAAAAAGCCCCTAAAGCCGTATTTAAATAAGCCTTCTCGGCCTCTAGGTCATTACCATTTGCTTTTTCAAGTGCTTCTATACTCTTGGTATAGTTATTAACATTAAGTGGTAGTATCTTAATGTTGTTAACTTGATCATCAATCTTTAAAGTTGTAGTTTTATAAACTAGTAAAGGGTTGTAGTATTGTACTTTGGTAATATCTAGTCTACTGGTTATAAGATTGACATTAACTGTATCCATTGGCATACTCTAGTCCCTCTCTTGTATATTCTTGTGCTTTAAATCATTTAAATATTCTTCATTCCCTTGTATATTCTTGTGATTTAAATCATTTAAATATTCTTCATTTAAAAACTCTTGTACTTTAATACTTGCTTTAAATGTCATACTGCTTGCATAGGCATTATTGCTAATATTGGTATTAATAGCAATTAAACCATTATGTTGCATACCACTTGTAGGATATAGGTAATACTCAATACGAGCTTGATAAGCCTCGTCATCGCAATCTACTGTTAATCCATATTTGTTTGCATAAAGATAAGAACTTAATAAAGAATAAAGTTGTAGCGGACGATGAGGCGCGTCTGGATCTTGTGTGGTAACTAAGGATATAAAGAATATAGCAAAATTTAAATTAAATTCATTAACATTTTCATAAAAACTTCCAGATCGAAGTTTATAAAACGCATTCTCTAGACCATTAAATTTGATGTCTTGCAAGTGTATTTATTAATATAAGGATGATTGTAGGAATTTATAACTTCTAAATTTAGTCTATTCTCACCTACATATGTAGCAAAACCATTAAGGAAAGAAATTAAATATTTTTGTATATCTTTAGGAATTACTATCATGTATTTACCCTATACTTGATAGTTGATATCATCTCTCCTGTATCAAGGAGTGGTGTTTGTGGTGATTTACTTCCCTTGCGTTTTTTACTTGCAATAGTTTTAAGCTTTAAGGTCGGGCGTTATATTACCAGATAAGACATAATTTTGATAATAAGTAATAAATGCCTCCCCTATTTTAGACATACCGTCTTTAATATTATTTGATAATGCTTTTCTTATATAATCATTATCAATATATTCCCTAAACTTTAGACTATCAGCTACAAGTGTTAAGTGAGCCCTCTTTGGTAGCTTTCCGCCTCCAGTATCATGCATCCGAGCAATACGACCGCGTCCTGCAAACCATCCAATCTCAACTTCAATATTTATGTCCATGATAGTACCTTAAGTATTAATGTTGTATATCCAATACTTGTATCAATTTTAACTATTTCGTAGTAGTCTGTGTCATCTGTTGATATGCGATCTTTAATTTGAAAATCAAGTGTGGATGCGGTATAGAGTTTAGCATAACTTCCAGAGTCTTTTAAATTAGAGTCATATATATTTTCTAAAGCATCACTAGTAATGCTAAAGAGCACACCAATAAATGCCATGTAACTTAATTTACTAAAAATTAAATCATGCATGGCGGTCTCTACATTGTATTTGTACATACCTTTATAAAATCTTAACTGTTCATCATTTTGAAATAATGATATCATTCTATTAGACATAGAAGAAAATGTTTGTCTTATAGAGCTCATCTTACTACCCCTATACAAGAAGGCGTTTTTGTTTGTTTTTTGCTTTGATCTACTAATTTATCAAAAAGATCACAAAAGTTTTTCTTGTGTTCTTCATTAACAGCAGTTGGTGATGGTGGTGGGTGATAGTCAATCTCAAGTTCATTAAACTTTTGTTTTTTAATCCTATCAAATTCAAACTCTGTTAAAATACCGCGTTTCTTAAGTTCACAACCTATAAAGTAATATGTTAGTAGAAAAATATTAGCATAACTTAACAAGCTAATATCAACACCCCTGTTTATTAGAGTAGCTTCAAGTAGTTCAGAGTGCAGTAGGAAGTTTTCAAAAGTTACCTCTTCTTGTTTTATTGACAAGAGAGCTAGTATTTTTGTGTATATTGTCTTAATCTCTGCCAAATTATCCTCATTATCCATATTGCTATTACTATTACTTATATAAGTATTAGCACTATTTATCATTATTACCACTATTGCGACTATATTACAATAGTACTATTTAAAAGTATACAGTACTAATCACAAGTATTACTGCTGTTTAATTGTTACCTTAAGGATTGTCTTTTGTGTAGCAATCATACCACCTAGTACAAAATCAATATAACTATGTGCTATATCTGTTGAGTCGCGATCGACTTGTTCATTAGGCATTGGTAACATATATTTACTTGGTTTGAATTTAATGAGCTCGGGGTTTAGTGGATAAATGAGTATCTGGTGTGAGAGCATATTAGAAGTTTCAATATAAACAGGCTGTCTATTATTAACAGCTTGTATTGTACTCCTTACAACGTCTTCCCATGTTTTCTCGGATGTTGAGGGTAGTCCATTAGGCTCGTAGGGTTTTGAGAGCTTTAGACTAGTTGCTTGATCTACTATTACCATCATGGGAGTTGTAAACTCATCCCCTAGTTCAAGCTTTGCAAGTCCTTCCTCAATTTTTTCAAATATTTTATCCATTTTATCTTTATTACCATTTGTCACTTCAACCTCTATTTGATGTGGCATATTAAGAATTCCATACATCTCAGGTAATAATTTTTTAAAGTTTTGTCCAGCACTGTGTATAGATACAACACCAGTTAATATAAAGTGATTAATAAGTTTAATTATCTCGTTTGACGCTAGTAAATACGCATTAGAAAATGGTAGTATATTATTATTAACATCACCAATGTAATTACCACTAGTATAGTACCCCTCTGCACTTTGCTTAAAGTGTCTAAATTTATATTGCAATTTAATGTAATTAATTTTAACAGTCTCACTTCTAAATCCAATAGTAGCTATAGTATTGACTTCATTTGCTAGAGTTGTAGGGTTGCTATTAAGAAAACCGTCCCATTTAACAGTGTTAAGGTATCCCATCTTAACATCAGCAAACTCAATTTGTTCCGGCTCAAACCAGTTGTACATAATTGGGTCTTTAACTTTCCCAAAAATGTGTGCTACTTCCCTAGCATAATAATTTGTATCATATAGTTCAGACATTTTTTAAATCTCCTTTTTTAAAATAATTACTTTAAACTACTTTAACAGCTCTATTTCCAAATATAGTTGCATGAATTAAATAAAGTTTAGCATCCCCAAGGGTTGCTATCTCATAAGGTGCAGATAAAGCAATAGCATTAACTACTTGTTTATTTTCTCCAGTAATTTTCTGTAGTTCTCCTTTTTCATTAAAGAATAACTTAGTTCCAGCCTTTACATCACCCCCATCTTGACCCTTAACAAATACCAAGTACGCCTCGTAATTGTTAGTAATAGGTACAACCGTTGCTGTGTGTGTAAACTCGTCAATGTCTACACATATACTATAAAGATCAACACCACCACCTGCCTCAACATGAGGCTCATAATGCATTTTAGTATTAGGGATCTCCTCTATTTTATTTACAACTAACTTAACACCCCTTTTATATGGATACCCTACAGCGTAATAGTTTTCTAGCTTATCGACCCTACTTGTACGAGTGCCTCCAGAATTAGCAAAATGTATGTGTTTATCTCTAAAATCAAACTTGTTGTTAAAAAGTCCAGCATTAACTTGAGGGTTTTTCATTAATGCCTGCATTCTACTTCTACTATCTAAATACTCTCGTCTTAATTTCGCTATATCTTCATCTGGCATGATATCTCCTTTTTATGTTTAAACTACTCGTGGCACGCCTTTTGGTACACTAACCTCAACTCCTCTATTACCATAAATAGCAACCTTGACAAAATGAACTTGAAAATCAATCTTTTTAAGATCCTCATACTCTCCTAAGTCTTCTTTAAAATCAATAGTAAAAGAAGTAGATAATGCTACGGCATTTATAGAAGTTGGTGGGTCGCCTTCAGCCTTAATAATTATCCCTTGTGAATTAAAATCAAGTAAATCACCTATCTCAAGACTACGATTTCTTGTAACTAAATACCCTTCAAAGTTATTAGTAATAGGTAGTACAGAGGCTGTATTAGTAAATTCATCAACATCAACACATATTCCGTATAACTCTGCATCTTTTGATGGTGTTACATACGGCTCCATTAACGAGTCATCACCTATACTAAACACAATTTTAACACCACGCTTGTAGGGAAATCCCTTATAAGGATAGTGCTCAATCTTGTCAACACTACTTGAATTAGTGAGCCCAGAATTATCAAATACTTTAAATTTATCTTTAAAGCCTACTCTATTACTAAATACACCAGCCTCAATTGTTGGATTTTTAGTGTATTTCTTAAGCTTTAAGATATACTCCTTATACATTTCTTCATCAGGTCTTGCTACCGCTTCTTGTGCTTGGTATTCTTGTACTGCTCTTTTACCTCGTCGTCGTGGTTGATCTGGATTTAAATCAACTTCTTCATGATTTAAGTTAACTACTTGATCACGATTTAAATCAACTTCTGGATCCAAGTTTACTGCGGGTTGCATTTCATGATTTAAATCCACTTGATCATTTAAGTCTACTTGTTGATCATGACCCAAGTGTACTTCTTGTTGCATTTCTTGATTTAAACCTAGTTTTGCTTTTTTACTCATTTAGGAACAGCCCTATTACCAAACACAAGTGTATGTACTATGTAAAGACTCTCATTAAGTTTATGAGCTTTAGATAAAGCAATAGCATTAACAGTTTTCTTTGCAACGCCAGTTTTTGCAAGCATTCCATGCTCATCAAAATATAATTTATCACCTAAAGCGATATTACCTTGATCTGTGTCCTTTAAAACCAAGTACCCCTCATAACTATTAGTAATAGGAATGACAGTTGCAATACTAGTAAACTCGTCAATATCGGTACAAATACCATAAAGGTCATCACCACCCCCGGCAGCCACACCAAGTTCAGCTCCGCCGTCTGGGGCAAATTCAAGCTTAACGCCCCGCTTGTATGGATACCCTATAGCATAGTAATTCTCAATCTTGTCAACACTACTTGTACGAGTCCCGCCCGAGTTACCAAAGTGTAAATTTTTGTCTGTAAATCCAAAATTATTATTAAAAAGACCTGTATCAACTTGAGGGTTTTTCATTAAAGCCTTAAGTTTTGCTAGCTTTTCCTCATACTCTTTCTTTAATTTTGTAATATCTGCATCCGGCATTTATGTCTCCTTAAGTTTTAGTGCTCTTTTAAAGATTTTTCATTATCTCCTTAAGCTATAGCTCTCTTTTTGGCTCTATTTTTATAAAATTGTACTTGACGCTCTCTATAAGCATTAGCAAGAGCCTCGTGAAACTCACTAAAATCACGAGGTGTAAAATTAGGATTATTTAAAGATACCTCTTCTTCAAACTGTATTGAGTTGTCTTTTTTTAATATCGTAATATTACTCTCACGCTTTTTAATGTTAACTTTAGCAAGTTCAACCAACTGTTCTAAAATCTCACCACTTATATGATCAATGTTAGAGCTTTTACTTATAGCAAAAATTTGTTCTTTTGGAACAAACTTTTTAATAAGCTCCTTTTTTTGAGCAATCATTATCTCTGCTATTGGATATCCTTTATTAATAAGTGCCTCTTTATTAAAATGCGAACTTAAGTGTGCTTTACATAAATTGTCAATCTCATTAATCTTATTAGCTTCAGCAAGCAAACTTTTTTCATGCTTAATTCTTGATTGAGTTTGTTCCAGTTCACTAGCTATTTTTTGATTAATGCTAACAGACAATGATTTTGGTGTATCTTGTGCTTGTTTTTCTTGTTGCTTTTTGTATCGCATATACCTACTATATTCATCTAAACTAATAGTTTTAGTTTGTTCACTAGCTTTAGTTTGTGATTGTGTAGCTTTAGTAGTCTCAACTACGGGCGTCTCTTCTGGAGCCTCAGGAAGTAATTCTTTCTGCTCACTATCTGGCATAAAATCTCCTTTTTTAAATAATTTACTCTTTAATACTTCTAAAACTTTATTTAATATGTCTAAATTATTGTTAGCAACTAGTGATAAGTACTTGTTATATGTATTCATTAACTTTTTATCTCGCTTAATTTATATCCTCTAGAAAAAATAATTTCCTATTTAGCATATCTAAATATTTACTATCTAGTGTGTTATTAGCAACTAGTGTTAAATACTTGTTATATGTATCCATTAATTTATTATCACGCTCTAGTTTTTCATCTTCAGTTAGAACAACGATTGAATTAAACCTCATATCAAGTCCATAGTGTTTATTAAGTTTAATGTTGCATGCATTTTCAACGTTTTCCTGCACGCCCTTAATAAAGTCATAATAGTTACTACGGTCTCCTTTACCATCATTACCTAAACCCTTAGTCTGTTCATTAAAACTTCTAGTTAAAGGCTCCTTAGTATCAGCTCCAATCTTGGCCTTAACTAATTCAAAAGCGTCCTTAAGATAGGTCAAGTCATACTTAATAACTTGCAAATTTGCACTTTGTGTTCCAGTATAAAAAATACCCTCATTATTAAGGTTGCTCTTAAGCCTTGCAAGCTCACGATCAAGTTCATTATTAATACCTCTAAAAGCCGTAATATTAGCATTTATTTGATCATCCTTATTTCCCTTTAAGAGGTTTGAAAATATATTACCAGACTCGGTGCTATTACTCTTTGTTATAAGGTCAATCGAGGCTGTAGCATTAGTTAAAGCGTCTTGTAATTCAACTAAATACTCATCTTTATAAAACAAAAAATTATGATTGCTAATTCGTTTTTCAATTTCAACATATATACGCTCTAGTAAGTAAATATTTAATAGAAAGTTTTGTGTATATACAGGGGTGTACTTCCCTAAAATGTGGTCAAAGTTATCATATATAATAAGTCTAGATTTATGTATTCTAATTTCTTTGCTAGTAATTCGCTCATCTTTGCTAGTAATTCGTTCATCATCACTTTCATCTAGTGATCTAATTTTTAAGTTGTAGGTGATGTAATTTGAATCAAAATCCCTGTCACTCACAAGTCCATTCTCAAGAAAAGTAAATCCAATAGGTAATTCATTGTTAACCTCACTCTCTAAATGCGAATAATCATCGTTAGTTTGAACTAAGATATACCCAACACCATAAAAGCGATAACTTATAATAGCATTAAGTAAAGCCTCTTTAAGCTCTATTTTAAGAGTACTTAAAGTTTCATCACCACCCTTGCTACCAAAAGGTAATAAGGAAATACCGTTCTTTAATGCATCCTCACCAACATTTTCAATATAATTCCTAAAAAAATTGAGTAAAGATACAACTCGCGTGAATTTATATTTATGTCTAATTTCATATATACTTTTTAATTGATAAATATAGTTCAAGTTTTTATTAATTCTTGAAAATGATGGTTTTAAAAGTATCTTGTGTATCAAGATACAGTTGATACTGTATTTATTACTCATACTCATATAGTGACTTAAAATAATGAAAATGAATTATTTCTTCAAACTCATAAGACATATCTTTTGTATAATCCAGCTTATCAAACATACCTTCTACATAACTCATTATTACCAAAAAACATAATAGTAAAAGTAGTAACAACAATTGATGTAGGCTCAAGCGTAACATACTATCTAGCTCGTCTTGGTAGTGTTCTAGATAAGCTATCAAAAACCCAATTAAAACAATTAACACAGTTAAAGGTAACATCAAGTAAATAGCAATATCTGTTATTAATCCCTTAAAGTAGTTAATTGATAATGTTGATAGCTTATCAATATAAGCTGTTAATAATATCAATTAATCTCCTTATTTTTGTACCTAGTATAATACGCTTTTATATATTATCAATTATAGATATCTAAATTTAGCAAATTGAGTGCTTTTTGTTGACCTTGAAGAAGTAAGTAGTAAATAAGCATTAGCTAGGGCGTCAAGTGCATCATCATGCACACTAAGATCACCTTTATATAGAAAAATATCATTTATAGCGGATTTACTACTAAAGTTTAGTATATGCATACATCCAGACGCAAAAGGAGTAATTAAACAACATACTCTATTAAATTTATTTGATAGTGGCTTAATAGGAGCAATTCTGTAATAATTATTCATATTATTTCTTAAATTAAGAAACTCTTTAGTAACACTACCCAAACCCATAGTGTTATCACGATCTTCAATATAGAGTGTATTAACATTAAAAGTAGTTATTATGGATTTAATCATGCTTAACATATATGGGTCATTTACGGGGCGTTGATCTTGATAAATATATGTATAAAACTTATTATCACTACTGCGTTCTAGTACACAAACAGCGGTATTATCACCACCTATACTAAAGGCTGGATCAATGTAGCAAACAGGACTTATAAACTCGTAGCTAGCAACCATATTAATATTAGTAAAGATTGACTCACCACTTGCGACCCACTCCCCTAAAAGAATTCTGGCTTTATATGTAGGTAAATCCTTATATAACGTCTCTTGTGTTTCAATAAATGATTTACTTATTTTGATGTTATCATAGGTTGTAAAGTTATACGTAGTGTACACTTCTGTTTTATCAATAAAATCCGTTTTAAAAAAATGTGTAGGGAAGTCTGGGTTGGTATCAAAAATTGCAACCTCTTGACCATTTCTTAATCTCTTTAAAGCCTCCCTTATAGTTTCCCTATTTAATGTTGTAGCTTCATTTATAAACATTAATGAACTATTAGAGCCCCGCAATCTTTTAAAATCTGTAGCTTTATCACCACCATATAGATTGACACGCAGGCCGTCAATTAAAACAAAAGTAGTATTTTGTTTCTTTTTCTCAAAGGATATATGCAAAAGATCACATATAGTTTCCATCTCACCTAGTACATTTATTTCTATTGAGTTTTGACTATTACCTAAAATTAAATTATTATTACTTTTACTATACTTGTCTTTATTTGCAAGCAAGCTCTTAATAAACAAGTAACAAGCCAAGAATGTTTTGCCACTAGCAATACCACCACTTAAGATGATTTTACTAATATTACCAGACTCAATGGATGAAAGCACTTCTGCTTGTTTAGGTAGTAGGTGTGCAGACTCAAACTCTTCAAAGTCAATATTAGAACTACTAGCAAATAGACTAGCAATATCAAAGTTAAAATCTTTTAAGTATTCTTTTCTTAAGCTCTTAAATTCATAACTATCAACAATACTATTCACTGCATGTCTCGTTTAACATTCATCATTGTTTTTAACTTAAGCAGACACTTGTAGTTTAAAGACATTTTATGAGTGTAGAATTTCTTTTCATACTCCAATTTTTCTTTTTGCTTGTCTTCAAGTTGAGTTTTAAGCTTTTCTTTAACACTTGACTTAATGTTACCTTTAAGCTTGTTAGTAAGGGTCATAATCTGGATATCAATATTACTTATAGTATCTTTTAGTTCCTTAAGTACTAAGGATTTATAAGAGTTAAAATCACCACTAAAAGCCATACAGAGGTTATAAAACATTGTTTCAAAATTTGCTTTAACAACTCTCGACTCGACTTTAGTAGATACAGCTAAAGATACAAGATTATCAAAAGTGTTTGTATTAACTTGAACTGTAGTCCCTAAACCCTCTTTAGAGTCTTTTAAGGCCTCGTACCTATTGCGTGCTTTTGATACAGTAGACTTTCCAACATTTAAAATACGAGCAACTTCTTTATTTTTAAGTCCCTTATCAAAAAGAACTTTGCTTCATTTTTGTTAAATACCTTATTTTAAATAATGTAGGTTATTATAAGTTTACAAAAAATAAAAGTCAAGTAAGTATACTTACAATAAAATAGAAGCCATGAAAATATTAAAAGAAATCAACGATAATAAACTTTTGAAAAAATAGCTTCAGCAGCCATCTTGACTGCTTTATCTCCAGCTATGGCTTTAAGGATGTCTGCACCTGT
>NZ_CP025788.1 GCF_003076595.1 Candidatus Borreliella tachyglossi
AAGCTTACTAACTCCCCTACCATTGCAAACATTAAGGTCAAGATTAACTACATCAGACAAAACAGAAAGCTTGAGATAAGTAAAAAAATGCTTGCTTGGCTACACAAGTCTTCTTTAAACCTCAGAATCAGTAACCAACATAAAATAATGCGTGCACGTGCATTTGACCTTTTCAAGGAATGCATGATCATAGCAATCGATTCTTTTAGTAGCAATGGCAAGCTATTTAACATCAAGGAGCTCAAGTATGAATTCAGGCAGGTACTAGTAAACAGGGGATACAATGTTGTCTCTAAGGGTGCAATGATTAAAGATTTTTTTGATCACTTCACGGGGTTTAACAAGAAAAGCGAGATTAAGCTAAAGGGGATAGGAAAAACACAATTTCATACTCAAGAGACTATCAAAAACACAATCATTCCTGCTGAGGTTACAAGACTTACCGCAGCACTGGAATTTAAGAATAAAGACACCATTTACGAGAATGCTGAAATACTTACATATCTACTAGAACAAATTCTGCTTAGTAAATCCAAAATCGTGATTATGGACTTGTTTCAATTTGATGCTCTTAAAGACAAGTTCTCTCACTTAAGTAAATCGCGCTACAAGAAATTGCTTGAGGTACTAAACCGAAATATTGTTCTTATTAAAGAGAAAATTAAGGTTAAAGAATCGCAGCAGGGGCGATTTATGTTAAATTTACATCCTACAGCAGAACACAGAAATCCAGAAGACTTATAAAACGAGATAAATGATCTTTACATTCATTATTGCTTAATATTTATTAATTTTTAATATTAATAAATTATTATAACAATATTAAATTGTAGGAGTATAAAATGAAAAATTAACAAAACCTTTACTATTGAGTTCCCTTCTAGCACTAGTAATCTCTTGTGATCAAGATAGTCAAACAACGCTTCCAACAAGCAAAAAAGAAATATTAAGTAATTTAACTCAATCCTTACAACAACTAGAAAATACTCTAAAAACAGATAGATCAACAACCGATAATGTAAACGCAGCAATGGAAAATGAAATGGGAGCAGTATTTGTAAGCTCAGCAGACTTAATCTTATATGCTGTAACCCATTTAAAAACTGCATCGGAAAATACACACGCTTTAGCTAAAATGTCAGGAATAGATCTACAAGCGTTAAAAAATGCTAAAGACATAGCAGCAGTAGCGGCTACTGCTGCTAGCGTAGTATCTGACACAGTTAAAAAAGAAAAGCAGAACATAGACAAAGCATTTAAAGCGCAAAACGATTTATCTGATCAAACATCTGAGGATCCAACAGAAGAATCTGATGGTCCTGATGATTCTGATGATATAAAGCAAGCCAAAGAAGCTACAAAAAAAGCTTGGGAATTTGCACTAAAAGCCCAACAACATATAAAGGATGCAGAATTAGCAGCAATAGTGGCATTAGACAAAATAAAAGCAGAACTTGCACATAATGTAGCACTAGCAGACATAAAAGAAGTAGCGGAATTAACAGCAAAAATATCTAAAAACGCAATGGAAGTAGCAACTGAAGTTATGACTGCACTAAACACTTAAACATTCAAAATAAAAGATAAAAGATAAAAGAAGTAAGAAGGGATTTCTTATTTCTTTTATCTTTTATCTTTTCAAAAAGAAATACCACACTTACATTTAAAGCAATAAATAACTCTACCTCAACAGAAACAGCGTGTACTTCATCAGGAGTAGGAAAAACTTTATAAACTCCCTCTCTACCCCTGATGAAGCCAGCAAAATAAAAATAACACCTTCAATAAAAATATTAAAGCTAAAGCTTGATATTAAGAGAGCATCAATAAATAATCTCATAAGTACATAGAGTAATGCTTCATTACTTACATTCACAAATCGTTTCTCTTTCAATAGATTTTATTTTATACTCAAAGCAAAAATAATACCTTGAACACATTTCTAATTATTTGGAACTAAAATTAACAAAAATTCAAAACCATAAACAAAGTTATTATCAACAATAATCTTCAAGAAATAAAAACTTAATAATATTCCAGCTATCAAGAATACACATCTTCGTTGAATTTTACACCACAATATAAATGAACTATTTACTAACACTATAATCAATAAGTTATAATCTATAAAAATAAAAATACAAAAAAATGAATATCTCAAATAATCTGATTATTTTGAAACACAGTATCCTCAATATCAGGTAACTTCGAAAATACAATCGTTTTAAGAATTACCCCAGAGCTATTTATGATAAAAAATTTCCTAGCCTTAACAGCCTCTAAATATATCTTTAAGGAAATATCTTTGCCCACACTAAAAAAAGTTTGAATATACTCATTACCAATTTTTTTGTAACGTTCAAGCAAAAATGCAGCCACTATGTCATTTCCAAATTTCAAGAACAATGGTTCTTTATATCTTAAATTTAACTTACCAGAAATAGTAAAATAATGCCTTAAAGATACTTTATTTTTATTGAAAATAAATCTAATATATTTTGAATCCTTATTTAACCATTCAATATTTTCCAAATAAAGTGTTGAACAGGAAAACATAAACGAAATAAAAAATAAAAACCCAATATACCGCTTAGAAAATTTTATCATTAATAAAACACATTAACTTAATAACATTATAAAGATGATAAATCATCTTTATATCTAACTAATAATCCTAAAATAAATATTACTATGAATGCTCAAACAATAATATATCTTGCTATAAAATATTAGTCTCAAGAGCATATTTAAGAGTATCTCTCGTACTCTTAAAATCAACATCAATAAATTTAGCATCATATTCAAGAGTTCTCCTAGTCCACACTTGATAAGAAGTGTCATTTAAAACAAAAGATAATTTCTCATCAGGATTTAAAGCTTTTAAAATAAGGTCAGAATTTTTCCTATCAATATTAATATACAAGAACTTAAAATTACCAATACTAACCACTTTAGAAATATAAATATCTCCAATGTAGCTATCATCTTTAATTAACTTCAAATAACTATCATTAAAATTTAACTTTGAATCCAAAATAACATTTAAAAATACAGAAAAATCATTAGTCGATTTATCCCTCTTGATATAGATTTGGCTATCTGGATAAAAATAAAGAAAGTAATCAGCTCTTTCAATCTTTTTCAATTTTGCATCAAGAAACTCATCAACACCTAAAGTTTTACACGAAAAAAAAACAAAACAAATAAGAAAAAACTATATCTCATATTCATATTATATTATATAATATGAAAAGGAGAATATTAATATTCAATGAACTCTAATAATTTTAGTTCCTATATTAAAACCCCTTATGTTTATTCTGATTACATAATTTCAAAATATACTGTATTGCTCATTCCAGTTCCAATAATCAAGATTGTCATAGGAGAAGGGCTTAAGGTATTTGAAATTGCATTCGAAGATAAATACAAAAATTTTTCTGGCTATATCAAACCAAATAAAAAGGCTATCTACATAAATGAAGCAATGACTCTAAGTAATAAAAGATTTACAATAGCAAAACAATTGGGCCATTATTTAATGCACAAATATCAAATTTTTAATTCCTCAAAGAGGACAGATATAGATATAATTAATATCCAAGACAACAATATGACAACGGAAGCCAATATATTTGCAACAAATCTATTAATCCCAACTACTACTTTAAAACTGAAAGTACCTCAATACAAATCAATCAAACATCCTCAAAAAGTGATGGCAAAAGATTTTCAAGTAACCGAAAATATAATACACTTCAAACTAAGTATGCTTAATGACATTCATAAATTTGAGAAAGAAAAAAATACAAAAAAGATATTAAAAGTTAAGCAAATAGATAAAAAGCTAAATAAAGACCTTATACTTCAAAATACAGATAAAATCAAGGAATCAATAGCCATAGACCTAGAAAGAAGAGAAATGAGAAGAAAGGACGCAATAAAAAAAATTTTTGAAGACTTAGAATAAAAATATCACTTAGAAAATTTTCTAATTATATTCTCCATTCTCTGATTAGCAACAATTAAAGCACCCTTATCCTGAATAAGAATATCAAAATAATTCTTTCCAATAACAACCCAAGGACTACCATTTACGAGTTCTTTATCAATAGGAAATCTTATTCTTAAGGGAAATTTCTCTTTAATGTCATGCTTATGCAAATATTTGAAAATTTCAAATTTAAAAGATGAGCCTTGTACTGTACTATATGCTAAAATAAGTTTATACAATCTCTTATTATACAAATAAAGCTCTTTAACATACTCAATATTATTATTATAGCTCGATTCAGAAATATAAATTGGATCCTCTTGATCTCCTTTTAGAATATCAAAATTATGATCATGATAGCAACTTAAATTTTTGTAATTATTTATTTCAGAATCTGAAATCTTAAGTTCAGGGTATATCATTGAAGTTTTCAAAACTAATAAATCTAAATCATCTTTTACAAACTCATCTGTAGATACAGTAGAACAACTTAAAAAAAATAAAAATATGAAAAATACATAAACAAAATTTAAAAATACCCGCATATAATTTATATAATAATAATTTGTTACAAAAGTAAAGTAAATAAAATATATCAGTTTTGCTATAATATAAAAAATTGAATTAAAGGAATTCAAATGAGCTATTATGCATTAAACAAAATCTTTATGTATCTTGGATATATTATTATAGGAATTACATCCTTCACTATCTTTAATAAAAATTTAAGAGCCAAAATCAAGAGAAAGATGAAAAAGTTTAACTTTTTATATTACCTAACCCTCTTTATCCTTTTCATGTTCAGCTCCAATTTATCCTATTATTTCTCAGACAAACAATTATTAGAAGATTTTAAAGATTTTGAAAAAAATTTCTTTGAATTACACAAAATAAACGGAACATTTTTACAAAAATATATCCTAACGTTAAAAGAACCAATCAAAATGGAATTAATGTCAAAATCAAGACCAATGTACTCAGTATTTAATGCTAGTTTTGAAAAATATGCAAAAAATATAAACAAACCATCAACTGATATCGCAACAATATATTACAAGTATATTAGATCAAAAAATACAGAGATTCAAGACAGAATTGAAAAATTAGAGGAAGAGGTTCTCCCAATTTATAACCAATACAAATTACCTATCTTAAACAACAAAATATCAGATATAGGCGTTGATAAGGATGGGAATATCATTCCCATTATCAAAGATGTAAAGGGACAAATCACAGATTTGCTCTTTTATGACGATAGCTATAATCTAATTCCATTCAAGAAATATCAAAATTATGAGGTTAAATTCGATTTAATTCAAGAAGATACTAATTATTTCACAGAAATATTAAGTATTTATTACATGGATTCAAGTAATGCCCAAATCCCTATTGACTATTACAAAAACAATATTGATATTATACCTTATTATATAGATCTAAAAGAAAATAAAGATAATTTCTTAAAGAGTATCAAAATTAAAAACGAGTATAAATCATACATCGAAGAAAAACTCAAACTACAGCAATTAGTCAAAAATGATAACCTAACTGAAGTTAAAGCCTTTTTAGCACAAAATCAAAATAATTTTTCACTAAATACAATATTTTCTGATGGAAACCCCATCTTTATTTACGCCGTAAAATCAAAATCAAAAAATACAATAGATTATATACTATCACAAAATTTTGATATCACTCTAGTCGATCAAGAATCTAAAACTGTCCTTCATAATGCTATCATTAACGGATACGACATACAGCTTATTCAGTCTCTTATAAAAAAGGGAGCAAATCCAAAAATAAAAGATTCTTATAACAAGTCCCCATTAGATTATGCCCCCAAGGAAAGCGAAATCTATAAATACTTGGAAAACATCTCAAATAGATACTATTAACAATCATGGTAGAGATACTCGTTGCTTTTAACTTAAAATAACAAATTAATCCTCACCTACATTCCATATAATTTGGGTGGAATATTTTTTATCTAGATAACATCAAACAACCTAAGGATATGATCACTAAAAGTTCATATCACAGAAAGTGTATCATAATCATTTATTATGATACACTTTCTGTTCAGTACTTGAACGTTCAGGATTTATACATAATAACAAATTGTTATTTAAACATACCTCTACGAAAAAAGTAGTAAAACAAAGCTTAAAAGGCTAATCCCAATAAATACAAAGATAAATGCATTATTTACCAAAAGGAATTATATATAAAAATAAGAAATAAAGCTGGCTAGTCTAAAGAAAACCTGCAGATCCTCTAGCAGATGACTCTGGCTTTTTTAAAATATCATTGAATGTACAAGAATCTATTTTCATATCCTAAGCTATGAAAATAGCAGTTCACAAAAGCTAACATTAATGCTATACTTAAAACAATAATAATTAAATGCTTTAATTATCAAATGCATGAATGAAAATATTTAATATATCATAAGTTTAATTTAAGAGTGATCAAAGGAGATTTTATTATGATTACTACTACAAATAAATTTGCTGTTTTGCAAAAAATTGGTAAGGCCTTCATGCTTCCGATCGCTATTATGCCAGCTGCTGGTCTTTTGCTAGGGATTGGTGGAGCATTTACCAACACAACAATGATTCAAGCTTATGGGCTTGAAAATACTTTGGGGCAAGGAACCCTCCTAAATATTATTTTATCAGTAATGAGAGACACTGGTGATGTGGTCTTTGCAAATTTAGCTTTAATATTCTCATTAGGAATCGCCATTGGTCTTGCCAATGTAGAAAAAGGAGCTGCTGGTCTTGCTGGTGGAATTGGATTCCTAGTTATGCATAAATCTATAAGTAGCACGCTTGCAATACAAGGAATCACGGCTGCAACAGTTACTGTTGAATCATTAATGAAAACAGGATTAACAGAAGCACAAGCTGTTGCAAAATCATTTGAATATACACATGTACTTGGAATGCATACTCTGCAGATAGGAGTACTTGGAGGTATGGTCTCAGGATTTATTGCTGCATATCTTCACAATAAATATTATGACATCAAACTACCTCAATTCTTAGCATTCTTTGGAGGAACAAGATTTGTTCCAATCATCACAACTGCAATAATGCTAATTGTTGGAATAATCCTTATATTTATTTGGCCTCCTATCCAAAGTGCAATTGCTATGCTTGGTGAGCTCGTAGAAAAATCTGGATATTTTGGTTCATTTCTTTTCGGAGCAATAGAGAGAGCATTAGTTCCAACGGGTCTTCATCATATATTCTACATGCCCTTCTGGCAAACACCTCTTGGAGGAACTATGGAAATTAATGGCGAAATGGTTTCAGGGGCACAAAAAATATTTTTCGCACAACTTGCAGATCCTAATTTTTCAGGACACTTTGAAGTTACAAAAGGAACAAGATTTTGGGTTGGAAAATGGCCAGGACATGCCTTTGGATTACCTGGAGCTGCTCTTGCTATGTGGTGGGTAGCAAGATCTGAACGAAAAAAAGAAATGGCAGCTTTTCTTGGTTCTGTAGCATTTACATCATTCTTAACAGGGATAACAGAACCAATTGAATTTACATTCCTTTTCGCAGCTCCTATTTTATTCTTTGGATTTAATGTTTTCATGTATGGTATGGGATTTGTATTTATGCATCTTCTAAATGTTGGAGTCGGAGTAACATTCGCAGATGGATTTATTGATTACTTCCTTTATGGGATACTACAAGGAAATGAAAGAACAAGTTGGATAAACATAATCTATGTCGGAATACCTTACTTTTTCATATACTTCTTCGTCTTTAAATGGGCAATAGTCAAATTTGACTTCAAAACTCCAGGAAGAGAAGATGATGGAATAACTGCTACAAAGACAAGTGCAAAAGAAATACTTGAAAACTTAAGAGAAATTGCAACAAAAACTATCGAAGGACTTGGCGGAAGTACTAACATTAAATACCACAGCGCATGTATTACAAAATTCAGAGTTGAAGTATATGATATGAATCTTGTTAAAGATAATGCTTACTTTAAAGAACTTGGTGCTAAGGGGGTTGTCAGACAAAACGAAGGCTTACAAATTATATTTGGTGTTGTATCAGACAATGTTAATACAGAAATAGAAAAAATTATCAAAGGACTATAAATCTTAGCAATGTCAATTCTTTTTAAATTGGCATTGCTTATTGCCTTATAAATCAATTTAAAAACAAGATTATTCACAAGATTGATTAATATTGTTAATATTAACTAGTTTAATATAATTAAAAATCTTAATTATATTAAACCTTAATGATAATGACTAATAGGGGGAAATGTTATGTCAACATCGTCAGGATCTATATTTACAACATTACAAAAGGTTGGAAAAGCTTTTATGCTACCAATAGCTCTTCTACCAGCAGCTGGAATTTTATTAGGAATTGGTGGTGCATTTACAAACACAACAATGATTCAAGCTTATGGACTTGAGGGAATACTCGGACAAGGTACTGTAGTAAGTTCAATATTGCACCTAATGAAATATACAGGAGAAGTAATTTTTGCAAACCTGCCTTTAATGTTTGCCGCTGCAATTCCAATTGGACTTGCAAAGGTTGAAAAAGGAACGGCAGCTCTTGCTGGAGTTGTAGGATTCCTAGTTATGCATCAAACCATAAACGGAGTATTATTCATCCAAGGCATTAATGCTGATACTGTAAAGGTAGGTGAGCTAATCAAAAACCTCGGGATGACTGAGGTAGAAGCAATTTCAAAAAGTCAAGAATACACAAGTGTACTTGGTATTTTTTCTCTTCAAATGAGTGTAATGGGAGGAATGGTCGCAGGATTTATTGCAGTATTTCTTCATAACAGATTCCATAATATCCAACTACCTACATTTCTAGCATTCTTTGGAGGAACAAGATTTGTTCCAATTATAGCCACAATTGTAATGTTTGTAGCAGGAACAATTCTAACATTCATTTGGCCATTCGTTCAAGGAATCATGACTTCATTTGGAGGAGTTGTAGAACAGTCTGGACTTTTCGGTTCATTTGCATATGGAGCAATAAAAAGGTCTTTAATACCCTTTGGACTTCACCACATATTTTATATGCCATTCTGGCAAACATCTGTGGGTGGGTCATTAGAAATTAACGGCGAAATAGTTTCAGGAGCACAAAATATATTCTTCAAACAACTTGCAGATCCCAATACCATTCATTTTGAAGTTGCGAGAGGAACAAGATTTTTCAGTGGTGAATTTATAGTAATGATTTTTGGATTACCTGGAGCCGCTCTTGCTATGTATCATACTTCAAGAACTGAGAATAAGAAAAATGTAGCTTCTCTATTGCTATCAGCTAGCTTTACATCAATGCTAACAGGAATAACAGAACCTATTGAATTTGCATTCCTTTTCGCAGCTCCTGCACTTTATTATTTTGTATATGTGCCTTTATTTGGATTATCTCATCTCTTAGCCCATCTTTTCAATATCGGGGTTGGACTAACATTCTCTGGAGGCTTCATTGACATGTTCCTCTTTGGGATACTACAAGGAAACAGCAAAACAACTTGGATAATGATTCCTTTTCTTGGAATCTTTTACTTTATAGGATTCTACTTCATATTTAAATTTGTAATTATAAGATTCAATCTAAAAACACCGGGTCGTGAAGTTGAAGATGAAGAATTTGTACAAACAAGTTCTACAAAAACAGAGATATCAGAAACTGCTAGAAAAGTACTAGAAGGACTTGGAGGTAAAAGCAACATCACATATCTTGATGCATGTGCCTCAAGACTAAGAGTTAATGTAAATAATATGGTACTGGTAAAATCTGATGCCTATTTTAAAGCTCTTGGTGCAAGCGGAATGCTGAAAAAAGGCAACGCTGTTCAAATTGTATTTGGAGGACTATCTGACAATATAAAAATGGAAATAGACAAACTCGCATAAGTATTCAATAATGCAAATTACATATAAAAGGAGAGTTATTTAAAAAGCTCTTCTTTTTACTTTATTAAGAAGGATAAGTATATGTATAAATATCAATATTTTATTTCTGGAAAAGTACAAGGTGTAGGATTTAGGCTTTTTACAGAACATGAAGCAATGAAACTGAAAATAAAAGGACTTGTTAAGAATTTAGATGATGGGAGAGTTGAAATAGTTGCTTTTTTTAAAAATAAAGAACAAGTTGAATTATTTGAAAGTATCCTAAAAAAAGGCAATGGTTGTTCAAGGATTGAAAAAATTGAAAAAAAAGTTTTAGATGAAAAATATCCTTTTGATTTTAAAAACTTTAATTCTTACTACTAATGTTTTTCCCTTTAAGTAATACTTTCATCCTGCCAATTTTATTGTTACCTTTACTTGAAAAGTTAAGAAAGTTAGAAGCAGATTTAAAGAAATGCTCAACCCTAAACTTTAAAAACTCTAAAGACTTTTTGTCTTTACAAAAAATGTTAAGGTTTCCATCTGAAAATTTAATATCAAGTCCATAATTGGTGTCTGTTTTTAAAAAGTTACATGAGATAAAATCACCATTCAATTTACTTCTATTAAAAAGAAGGAAATATTTGTTACCCCTCTTAGAATCTTTAAAATGAATCTTTAACCATTCCTGCATTGGTTCAATTACAACCAGACTATCATAAAGATAAGAAATATAAATCATTCTATTATTATCGACACTTAAAACTTTTTTAAAAAAATAAAGAAATCCTGTCTTCATGTCCATTAATAAATATATTACATATCAATTTATTTTAAAAAGCCTTAACTTAATTAGAAACAGCTTCTGCCTTACAAGCGAAATTAATTTTTATAATAATTCTACACATTATATCCAAATATTATGGCCAAATACTCACCAAGCTTTGCATAATTATAATTATATCCATACGTTTGCTTGAAACTCTTACGAATTCTCACATTAAGACCTCGGATCATTTCCAATTCCCTTAAATTATCATTTACCATTAAATCTCTAATCACATGCAGAGTTTTTGTATAATTATCATCCATAACATGGCATTTCTCTATAAGCATATCTAATTTTTCTCTAGTAATAACAGAATATGTGGTTTTACGCCTGATATATGTGTATATCCTCTTTTTGAGCAACTTCAACAAATCAATATCAGCATTGTCATCTAAGTTCTCTAATATATAACGATTATAATGAAAAGCTGTTATGATATCATCTTGCTCATGTCCTAAAACAGTAGTGATCCATAAATTTAACTCCATATTCTTTGGAGCAAATGCAAGATAAGAAAATCTACTATAAAGTCTTCTGCAAAAATAGACCGATTCTTCGGGTTCAAATATCTCCTCAAAAATCTTGCGAAATAATCTATTATAACTATAAGCAAGATTTGCAGATATTGTTTCTTTTGAAAGTTTATCTGTTCTCTCCATGTATCTTATCTCTTTTATTGAATCAATAATTAATCTAGAATCAGCAAAGGTAGGAAAAACAATTTCATGAATTAAATTCTTTTCCTTCTTTTTTGCAATATGTTTCATGAAAATATGTTCCTTATCCTCAACATGAAATTCAGATACTTTCATTATCTCAACAGGACGTCGTCCTGTTGCCATTAATACCCCATAAAACTTCAATCTTATATCTCGCCTTTGAGTCAACAAGATATTTATTATCTCGACATAAGTGTTTAAGTTAATCTTAACCGATATCAGTTCTCTCCTATAGCTATTAATTTTTGAAACCCTATAATGATGTGAATAACTATTTAACCATTCAGGACTTTTAAATAACTTTAGAAAAGCTTCAAAATAGACCTTTTTATCCAAAAGATTATTATCTCTCATCAATTCTTCAATCCTACACAAATCTTTTATGCCTATATTAGAAATCTCTTTTATTTTTTTAGGAGTCCAAAAAAATAAAAGTTTATTTTTCTTTCTTATGTCCTCAATCACAGAGAGATTGATATACTCCTTTATTATCTTACGAGTTTTAGAAAGATTTAATATAATTGAAAGATTGGTAAACTTATCCTTTCTTAAGAGAATGTTTTTATGTTTGCGAGCAAGAACTTCCAAATTCTTATTTAAGCTAGAATACGATATCTCATACTTTAAATACTTAATATATACTTTTTCTAAACTCTCCCTAAAAGATTCAAGGTCTTTTTTTATATTAGCTTTCAAAGGCATACTAAATAAATTATAACAAGAAACAAACATAAGAACATCAATTTAAATTACTCTCAATTTCTCAAATAATAATAATAAAATGTAATATCAATATATTTATCAAATCACTACTTTTTAATTTTTGAGACTCTGAAGTATCCTAGGTATAAAATTCCTTGCCAGTTTTAGTTAAAATAATCAATAAGCACTATTCTTAATTAATACATTTATTAAAATTATCTTTAATAATTTTATTTTTATAAGGACTTACATAATGCATAATAATACGATAATTGTACTAGATTTTGGATCTCAATATAGCCAATTAATTGCAAGAAGAATTAGAGAAATGAGTGTTTATGTAAACGTCATTCCCTACTCTATTTTGGCAAAAGAAGTTAAGAATATAAATCCTGTAGGAATAATTTTAAGCGGAGGCCCTGCCTCTGTTTATCTAGAAGAAGCGCCTACTTTGGACACTGAAATTTTCAACCTAGGAATACCCATCCTAGGCATATGCTATGGAATGCAACTAATTATTAAATTATTTGGAGGGATTGTATCTAAGTGCAAAAAACAAGAATTTGGAACCACCGAACTATTTATAGAAGATACTCAATCGTACTTATTCTCAGAACTTCCAAATAAACTTGAAGTAATTATGAATCACGGAGACAATATTGAAAAAATTCCTAACAATTTCAAACAAATAGCTTACACAAAAAACTGTATTGCTTCTATATTCAATGAAAACCAAAAAATTTATGGACTACAATTCCATCCAGAAGTAACTCACTCAGACTCTGGAAGCCAAATACTTAAAAATTTTGTTTTCAAAATTTGCAAAGCCCACATTAATCGGTATTCAGAAAATAAAATAGCAAATATTGTAGAGAAAATAAAACTTCAAGTAGGTAATAAAAAGGTACTTCTGGGATTCTCAGGGGGGACAGACTCTTTAATCTGCGCATTACTTGTCAATGAAGCAATAAAAAGTAATTTAATTTGTGTCTTTATCAATACTGGCTTACTCCGAAAAAACGAAGTTAAAGAAATATTAGAATTTAATAAAAAATACAATTTAAATATAAAATACATTGATGCTTCTCTAACCTTTATAAATAAACTTACAAACATAGATGATCCTGAAAAGAAAAGAAAAACAATAGGAAAAATATTTGTGAATATCCTTGAAAAAACTGCCTCAGAGGATAAAAATATAGAATATTTGGCACAAGGAACAATTTATTCAGATGTAATTGAGTCTCAATCAAAGGATAGTGCTTTTTCAAATATAAAATCCCATCATAATGTGGGAGGACTCCCAGATAAAATGAGATTAAAGCTTTTAGAACCTTTAAAGGAGCTTTTTAAAGACGAAGTAATTACACTCGGAATTGAACTTGGAATTGAAAGGGATGTACTTTATAGGCATCCATTCCCGGGGCCAGGATTAGCAATAAGAATAATTGGCAAGATAACTCAAGCAAAAATTAATATGTTACAAGAAGCCGACGGCATATTAATAGAGGAACTTTTAAAAAACAATTTATATTATGAAATCCGACAAGCTTTTGTAGTTCTGTTGCCTATAAAATCAGTTGGAGTAATGGGGGATAATAGAACATATGAATATACAGCTGTTATTAGGTGCGTTAATACACAAGACTTTATGACTGCTAATTGGGTTGAATTACCCTATGAATTCTTAAAAAAAATTTCTTCACGAATAATTAACGAAGTCAGAGGTATTAACAGAGTTTGTTATGACATCTCTTCTAAACCTCCCGCAACAATAGAATGGGAATAACAAAATAAGGAGAACTATTTGATAAACAAAGTAGTAAAAGAGGCTTTAACTTTTGATGATGTCTCTCTAATTCCCTAGAAAATCATCCGTACTTCCTATCGAAGTTGATTTAAAAATAAAATTAACAAAAAATATACCTTTAAGCATACCTTTTTAAGTGCTGCCATGGTTACAGAGCGCGGAGAATTGATTAACACAAAATGATGCCCACGGTCATCCTACAAGAGTAATAGGACTGATAAAAATTAAACATAAATATCTAAACTCAGACGTCACTGTAGGTAACATAGTAACCAAGGTAGCTTGCCCCTGATTTAATTAACCAAGGAGAAGACTGCTTGAAGATAGGAATAGGATCAGTAAGCATATATATAACAAGAATAGTTGCAGGAATTGAAATTCCTCAAATAACTGCTGCTTTTAATGGTTGGCAAGCCTGCGCTAATACAAATACTTGCATTCTATCAGATGGTGGAAGGTGATACCGTTAAAGCAATTGCGGCAGGAACTGGCATTGTAATGATAGTAAATCTCTTTGTCGGAGCTCATGAATCTCCTTATGAAAAATAATCTGCTACAGAAAAAATTTTAAATCCTAAATTGGAATGGGATCTATTTCTGCTATGACTAAAGATTTCAAATTAAGATACTCCCAACTTGAAAATAAAGAGCCTAGCAAGAGTTGAGGATTTCCGAAGATATTGAAGCCATGGTTCACTATTCTGTTGAACTAAAACATTTTATGTCAATTAAAGAGAGGATTAATGTCTAGAATGGGATACTTGGAGGCAAAAACAATATTAGAACTAAAAAACAGCTTCTCAATTTGTCAAAATAAGCCATTCTTCCTTAAAAGAATCTCATACACATGCTGTTTTCACAAAACAAAACATAATTTGACTTAGCTCAGAAAAATAGTAGCTAAAACCTTTTATTATTGCATAAATCTCTCAATAGCCTTAAAAACATAATAATATAAAACAATATATGATTCTTTTAAAACAGAAGACTCTGAAGTTCCCATAAAGTACATAAGTTCACTTGTGCTTGAATTAATATCATCCCTATGATTTCTAACTTCAAACTCATGGTTAATCTCTCTTATGTGATCCAAACTCAAAGTATAAGCAGACTCTAATCTATTATCTCCCATATCAACATGAGACTTTAAAGCAACCTCTCTTTTAAAAATTTCTTTAACTTTAAACTCAAATGAATCAAAGCTAACATTTAAAAAACTCAACTTAAAGCCAAAGTCAAAAATAAAACCAGATTTATAATCTAATAAACTCGCTATTTTTGAACATAAAATTATTTGCATAACAACTCTATTTTCAGCTTTATCTAATATAAAATTATAAGAATAACTATTAATATCCTTAACGGAATCAAAATAATTCTTAGTATGAACACGGGTTTTAACCTTATTACCACCTAAGTATTCATAACCTGCAATTTCTAACGTTATTGCTTCTTCTAAAGAAAGAAAATATTTTGATGCTCCATCAAAATTGCAAGAGTACAAAACAAAAAGAAGAGATAAAAAAAATTTGCAATTTCCTTTCAAAAAATCCCTCAATATAATAAAATTTTTAACTCATTGCAAAAAATATCCAACAGATACAGTAGATATTTCCAAACTAGAATTCTACAATATTATAATAAAATAATATAAAATATATTTAAGGAATGAAACTATGAAATACTATAAATATGCTCTAATATTTTTCTCAATTGTAGGATGTAGATCCATTCCAAACACAAACTTTAATTTCCACAATACAAACTATATATCAGACGATGTAAACTATCAAGAAGATTCCGTTATAAGTAGAAACTATGATAACAAGCTCTCTATCGTAGGAACCTACAATCCCTTAACAGAAGAAGAAAGATTTAAGGTTGCTATACACATCCAAAAAAAAGGGTTAAACCTAAACCCTAACACTAAAGACATTTTAATCAATAGAAGAAAATTTGATTATGAAAAATATGATGCAACAATAACTGCAAATTCAATGTTTAACAAAAGCAATTTTATAATTTATCCCATAAACTCAAGAGAATTACTAATTAAAATACATGACACAAGCCAAGGCAATACTATTACTGTAAATTTCAAGGATAATTTTCAACTAGAACACACACTTAAAATAGAAAAAGTGTATATTGAAGAGTTTTTGAAAGATTTTGATATAGAAAAAGAAATTTCAAAAAACTTCTTCGAAAAACGTATAGAAAAACGCAAAAAAGAACTAGAAAAAACAAAGTTTAGAGAAGAATATGACGAATTTAATAGATACCATATCTATAGTATGGAAATTCCACATTTTTTTGAGAAACCTAATAACACTTCAGAAGATTACACAGTATTTATTATTTCAAACTACTACCCAGATGAAAACATCAGCATCTTATTTTTAAATATAACTCTACACTCCAATCAATCCTACCTATTAAATTCGATATACGATAACGACAATAAAAAGCTAAAAATACACAATCCAGAAATAACAAAAACCAAATATAATGAAATAAAAGAAACATTCAACATTATGCTAAACCCACAAGAAATACTTAATATGTCAAGAGATATAGAAAAAAACTACATACTCAAACTAAAAGCCTATGGAGAAAAAAGAGACTTTATCTTTGAAATCTATAAACCACTTCTCTTAACTTTTTTAAAAGAAATTAACAATTCAATTAGATCACTTCAAACAAAAAATAAAAGTACCGCATAGAAAATATTATACAAAACAAGAATACAAAAATATTTTATATTTAAAGACTTTACTTTTTTGCAGCATTCCTTTAAAATGTTCTTAGCATTTTAAATGCTAAGAATCAAATGATGGGAGTTTAAAATGATCGAAAAAAAAATCAGTCAGATGCCATTTAATAAAGTAGTAGATCGAAGATTAAAGGTGTTTTGGACAATTCAACAGCTACAACACAATTACTTTAAAAATAAAAAAAGGTATTCCTTAAGAAACGTTGTGATGATGGTAAATTCAATTTTAGAGAAAAAAGGCTTCAAAAAAGTAACAAAAAGAACTATTCAGAGTGATATTAAAAATTTTGAGCAACTTAGACTGCTCAAAATCAAGTTTAAGCCACTTGGAAAAAACAACGGAAGTTTTACTTACTATATAATCAACAAATCACTTGAAAAAATAGCTAGTAAAATAATAAGTAAAACTTACTTTATGAAAAAGCAGAAAAATATAGACCAAGCACTTAGCAATACTACTAAAAGAAATAAATTGAAAGAGCAAAACCAGAAATTTAAAATTTCACCTCAGATATTTTCACCCCTTTTAAGTAGAACAAAAAGTAAATATTATAATAAGAATTCTGTATCAAAAAATTTCAAAAATGGAGAAGAAAATTTAGAGAAGTCCATACTACAAAAATTCAAAGGAATAAAAAAGAAAGATTTAGATGAAATGAAAAGCATTGTAAAAACCCAGGTGAGTTACAAAAATACGCTCTGGAATATCAAGGATTTTATGGAAGAATTAAAAGAATATGAAGAACGCGCAGCAATAAACTTTTTTAAAATCACACTCAAATGCAAGAAAAATAAAATATGGTTTATGTCGAAAAAGAGCATCAAGTCAGACTTCAACACGATAATCGGGAAATTTAAAGACAAAAACAAAACAAAGATACAAAAGATATACCAAGGTCAGAGGCAGGTACAAAGATTAAAGATGAATTACATAGACAATCCAAATGAAATAAAGAAAGCGAGCGAGTTAATATCGAATATTATGAATATAAAATCAATAATTTCTAATTAGAGAAAAATTATGGAAAAAGAAAAAGTAACATATGAATTAAAAGTAAAATTAATGGCTAGAAAGCGAGAATTAGATAAAGAAGGTAAAAAATTCTTTAAAAAGATAGAAGATAAAGACTATAAAACAATGTATCATACAAAGATTTTCAGTATGATAAATAACTTTGAAGCAAGACCGAATAAAGGAAAATTTTGGTTATGTTTTAGGAATGTGTTCAATCCCAACAAATATGAAAGTTTACACTTATTTCATGTAAGACAAGGAGATAAATTTTTAGGTATTTTTTATGGATTTACAAAGTTGTCAAAACCATTTATCATAAATTATGAAGAGAATCAAATAAAAAAAACAACTAAAATAACTAAGGGCTTTTATGTCGAGTTTAGGTTTAAGAAAGGAAGTGTTTTTTGTTACCTAAGAAGTCTATCTACATTGTTGAAAGCAAAAAATAAGGGTAAAACGTTTTATAATTCTTTGTTAAACAGGACTCTGAAATTAGAAAGGGAAGTTCACCAATTCTATAGCAAAGAATATGTTGAAGACAAAGGAATTATAAAATGGATAGAAAAAAACCAAAAATAATAACCGTAGCATCAATTAAAGGTGGGGTTGGCAAAAGTACAACAGCGTTGGTTTTTAGTGACATTCTTTCAAGTAAAAATTACAAAACATTATTAATTGATCTAGATCCACAAGCAAGTAGTACAAGTTTTTACATCAATCTTATAAAAAACAAGGATATAGACATAAAACAAATAAACATATACAGAGTTCTAAAAAAAGAATTAGATATTGAAAATTCAATTATAAATGTCAGTGAAAATATTGATTTTATATCAAGTCATTTAACATTAAGTCAATTTAACGAAGAAAGTATTTCTTTAAAAGAAAGTCTACTCAAAATATTCTTAAGTTATATAAAATCCAAGTATGATTTTATTATTATGGATACAGCACCTACTTTAGGTAGTTTGCTTAATAATAGTTTGATAATTACAGACTATCTTATTATACCTTTACCAACCGATCAGTGGGCAATTGAGAGTTTAGATTTAATAGCTAACAGATTAAAAGATATATTTAGGAGTAAGTTACCAACATTTTATTTGATAACCAATTTAATTGAAAGGCAGAGTATAGATAAAGAATTAAGAGAATTCATTAAGAATGAATATAAAGGAAAATTTTTAGGAAGTGTTCCTAAGAGAGATAATCTACGAAAGTCTATTTTTCATAGAGACAAATTTAATCCAAATGAAGATTATTATAGGGCGTATCAAGAAATACTGGAAAAATTTTTAAGCAAAATTAAGGATCCGTTCCATTCGGAACTCTTAGATCCGAATGGAACGGATCTAAATGGGGGTATACAATGAGTAAGGGTAAAAAAATAGAGATAGTTAGAAGAGTTGATTTAGACGCTTGCGAAGTAAGGACACTAAACCAAACTAGAGAAGAAAGATATTTGAAATTAAAAGAAAAGCTTAAAATTTTAATCAAAGAGGAATCTTATAATAAAATAGAAACAGCTAGAATATTGAAGGAGATTAATGAAAGTAAATACTATGCTCTTGATGGGTATAAAAGTTTCACGGGTTTCATAAAAAGTTATAAAATAGCAAAAACTTCTGTGTATAGATATATTAAACTCGTAACAGGAATTGATAGCGGTAAGATTGATTATGATATGATCTTACATAGGGGAGTAGATTATGCAATTAGGGTATTGGAAAATAGTAATATTATTGATAAAAGCAATGTAAATTCTTTAAAGCCTCTAAGATTTCAACTTGACGATGAAGAGAGTTTTCTTTTTTATAAATCTAATATAAAATTTGCTAGTTTTTTACTTAAGGAAATATACAAGAACGAAAGAGAGGTTTTTCATAAAATGCAAGACAGATATAATAAACTACGAGGGAGAAATTAGCTGTATTTTAGTTAAGTGTCAAAGCTAGTTTAATAAAAAACACTTGCTCTGGAACTTTGTAATTCATTTTTATAAAATATAATAAAAACTTAGAAAAAGACTTTACAAAAAAATAAAATAGTTTATAATATAATGTGTAGACTGAGATTTAAAGTCTCACTCTCATTGTTTGATTAGAATAATAGGTAGGCTACTATAGGTAGCCTTTGTCATTTTTATTTCAATTGAATTACTTATATAAATTCTATTTTTGAGAATTGCTGTAGAAAAAGAATCATATTCTAATTTTGGTTTTATATTTAAGTATTGGGATTCAGTATGAAGTTTCTTATATGATCATTTACTTTCTATGTTATTTGAATTGTTAAAAATCCATTTTATACCAATATTCTTTAGTACTAATTTGCACGTTTTATATTAAGTTTTTATTTTGATTGATACACTTTGATATTGAGTATCAAAGTGTATCAATCTTGATGACTAGATTAAATAGATGTCTTAGCATTTTAAGAGCCTTATTTTGTGTGAATGTTTAATTTTTTCTTTATTATGGTTTCTTTTATTACTACGTTAACGTGTTTGATTTAATTTGAATATTTGTACTTAAGAAAAAGCCTTATATAAGTAAGTGTTCTATAACTTAATGGACTTTTCTACTAGTTAATAAGACCTGGAATAAAAGATTTAAATCTTTTTATTGTATTTATGAGTATGTTGTTTTTCAGTTGCGTCAACCATTGATAGAAAATCTATAATTTTA
Source organism: Candidatus Borreliella tachyglossi (assembly GCF_003076595.1). Lineage (NCBI taxonomy): Bacteria > Pseudomonadati > Spirochaetota > Spirochaetia > Spirochaetales > Borreliaceae > Borrelia > Candidatus Borrelia tachyglossi. The sequence goes on from NZ_CP025788.1 coordinate 20,432, forward strand.
GCTTTATTGATTTGCAACTCTTCCAAACCAATTTTCATTTTAATATGTTCTTTATTATAGATATGTTCTTCTTCTCTTAGCATTTTTTCTAGTGTAAGCCTGCTTACGCTAAAAGAAGAATAGTTAATCCAGTTCCCAAATAAAGCGTTATGATCGTATTCGTAACTTGTTTTGCCCTCTATTTTACTTCCATCCGATAATATTAGTGGAGTTTGTTGTACTATGCTGTGATTTCTGAATTTAGTGTATAAGAATATTCTGGTTATGTTGTTTTTATAGTCAACAACACCCTTTAGTTCAGAATTTTTGTTTAAATATTGATATACTCTTAGCCTGCTGTTAAATTCATCTTGTTCGACTTTTAAGGAAGAACACGCTGACAATAAAAGAACTAAAAATATTTTTGTTAATATTGAATTTTTTAAAGAAAATAACACACTTTCTCCTTTTAATTTTTAATAATGTGTTTAAGATATGGTATATCGTTTATTAGTTTTTGTAAATGATCTTTCATCATATCTTTAAACATTATACTTAAATAAGTTTAAAAAACAATATAATAATTGTTACTATAGACTTTAATAAGTAGTTGCAATTGTCTTTAATTTAACTTTGTGATAATAATGTTAGTTCAGTTTTAGAAGTATTAAATTTTGTATCTACATTAAATGAGTTTTTATATTAACAGTGGAATATATCTCAGTTTAGATAAATGTCATAAGGTATGACATTATCATTTTTTTTGCCTTTAGATCAATTTAGCAGCTAACTTGAATCATTCTGTAATTAATGATATGTAGATTTAAGAATATGTTAAATTATGCTGTATAATGATTTTAAATAAAATTGCTGGCGTAAGATTATTTAAAGTTTTGTTTTATGTCTTGGAAAGTGGTATATCGTCAGTTAATTGAGGTTCTTTATTTAAGATATATTAATCTGGAGTAAGGGGTGTCATTACAAAATAATTTGCCAATCAAAGATGAAATTGTTTTAGGGCAAATTCTGGAGGTAGGTAATAGAGTATATTTTAACATTTTTGAATATTGTTATGAGGAGAAATGCATCAATTTTATCTTTTGAAGATTATGTTAATATTTTTCTAATAGTTTGTTATAAATAATTATTTACATAATTTACAGGATAAAAATTAATATCCAGGTTTTTCTGATTCTATTCATTAATAAATTTTGTTTTTAACCATTGCATTTTAAATTTATATTTTTGGTTATTTTAAAGAAATGTGAGTTGTTAAAACAGATTTCAGGTCGAAAGTATATTCAAACTTTATAACAATTAATTATGTTGATAGAACTAATTTTTAAATTTTTCCAATATATATAACTATAAGGAAATTAAAGGAGGTTAGAATTTATGAGATCAAGAGCTATTGTGGTTTTGATTGCGATATTTATAGCTACGCTTTCTTGTAGTGAGGATAATAAAGAGCCAGTAGTATTTAAAGTGGCCTTGGGGGCAGAACCTGTGTCTTTAGATGCTCATTTGTGTGATGATTATGTTGGAGTTCAAATAGTTAGTGAGTTATTTGAAGGGATTCTGAAAGGAGAGCCTAGAACTGGAGGGTATAGATCTGGTCTTGCTAAAAGTTGGGATGTCTCTTTAGATGAAACGGTCTATACTTTTCACTTAAGAGAGGGTCTCGTTTGGAGTGATGGGGTTCCAATTACCGCAGAAGGGATAAGGAAGTCTTATATTAGAGTTTTGGATAAAGATTTGGGAGCATCTAATGTAGATATGATTAAATCATCAATAAAGAATGCAGAAGAATACTTTAATGGATTAGTAGGGGAGGTGGATCTAGGAATTAAAGCAATTGATAATATGACTTTAGAAATAACACTGGTGCATCCAAAACCTTACTTTCTTGATATGTTAGTACATCAAGTGTTTGTTCCAGTGCCAGTGCATGCTGTTGAGAGATATGGTAACAAATGGACAGAGCCTGAGAATATAGTTGTCAGTGGACCTTTTAAACTGAAAGATAAAATTTTCAATGAAGCAGTCGTGCTTGAAAAAAATCCTATGTATTATAATTCAGAAAAGATTGTTCTTGATAAACTTGTTTTTGTTACAGTAAGGGATGCTATGGATATATACGATATGTATCAAAATGATGAGATAGATGCAATTCTTAATTCTGTTGCAATTCCATCTCAACTAATTAGAGATATTAAACTCAGGGATGATTATTATTCAAGTGATATTCATTCAGTTTATTTTTATTCTCTAAATACTAAAGTTAAACCCTTGGATGATGTTAGGGTTAGACAGGCTTTATCTCTAGCTATTAACAGACGGACTTTAGTTTATAATGTGCTTGAAAATGGCGCTAAACCTACTAGAAGAATAGCCTCTAATTATAAAAATTATACTTACGGTAGAAAGCTGTTTTTGTATAGCCCTAAGAAGGCAAAGAAGCTTTTGGCTGAGGCTGGATATCCTAATGGAAGAAGATTTCCTAACATTAAGATAAAATATAATAAGAGCGAAATACACCAAACAGTTGCTGAATTTGTCCAAAATTCTTGGAAAAAAGCTTTAAATATTGATATTGATTTAGAAATTGAAGAAGGGATTAATTACATAAAGGATTTAAAGAATGGAAATTATAACATATCAAAAAATGTTTCCTTAGTAGGCTATGCTGATCCTCGTTATTTTTTGAATATGTTTACAACTAATAATTCGCAGTTATCTTCTTATGGATACTCAAATTCAAAGTATGATGAACTTGTTAAACAATCTGATCTTGAGAAGGATATTGTTAAACGGCAAGCTATTTTAAGAAGAGCTGAGGCAATTATAGTAGAAGATGATTTTCCTGTTATACCAATTTATACATATGTGGGTAATTACCTTTTTAAAAATAGTAAATGGGCTGGCTGGTTTCCAAATGGTTCAGAAAGATTTTCATTAGCGGAAATAATTCCGGTTGAATAATTGAACTTGAAATATTATTGTGTGTGTTAGTTTAAGTTTTATGTCTTGGTTTTTGAATTACCTGCATAATAATTTATTGTATAAATTTTAGTTTAACCTAACGGTCTGTAATCATTTACAATGTTAAATTTTCATAATATTTCTTATCTGGGAGATTTTTATTCTGTGGGATATAATAGGAAGATGGTTTTTAAAAGATATTAAGAATTTTTATTTTCTAGTTAGAGCTTAGTGAAATGCATGTATATAAGAAATTTTATGAGACATAATTCATATTGAAGTTGGTAATATTCTTATTTTATAAAATTATTTTTTAGTATCCTTATAAGAAGCTTGAAAAGTAAAAATGTTGCACTATTAATGTAAGTTAAAAGGAGGCACGAATAATGAAGAAGAATACATTAAGTGCGATATTCATAACTTTATTTTTATTGATAAGTTGTAATAACAATGCCGAGAGTGAAGGGGCTGTTAGTGGTAGCGATAACTCTCAAAGCAAATTCTTAAGTTCATTGGTGGATTTGGGTAATAATTTTTCAAAGGCTCTTATAACCTTTAGCGAGGAGGTGGCTAAGGTCTTGGGCTTGACTAAGAAGATTGATGCTAAGGCTACCAAAGGAGCTGTAGGAACACAGGTAGTTGCCATTGCTGAAGCGTTAATGAAGTTAGCTAAGGAGATCGAAGCGGTAGTAGCAAAGACCTTAGGATCTCCAGAGTCTAAGGCTGGAGCTGTGGCTAAAGTGGAGGCCGTAGCTGGGCGACTGATGGAGCTAAGCAAGAAGGTTGGAGGCACAATTGGAGATACGGGAGAGCTTGTTGAGGATAAGGAGGCTGGTAAGAAGATTGAGGCTGATGGCACCGAGGTCAAAGAAATAGCTAGTGCAATCAAGAGCTTTGTTGAACTAGTATTCCCTGATGCTAAGAGAAGCGATGGTAAGAGTAAGATAGTTGCTGGTGAGGGACTTGCGGATACCCCAATGGCCCTTTTTATTACTGATGCTACTGAGGTTAAGAAGGCTGATGAGGTTAAGGCTATGTATGTTGCTACTAGTGCCAATGGAGCTAACGCAGCACAGGCCATTGTGGGAAAGGCAACCGGAGAGGGAATACTGAAAGCCATTGCGGAGGCTACTGGTGGCACCCAAGGCATTGAGATTGGTAAGGATGGTGAAAAGGATAAGGTTAAGAAGGCTGAGGTGGAGAAGGTGGCTGGTGCTGACGCAGTCAGCTTGGCTGGAGGTGGCATTAAGCTTGGTAAGGACGTTGAGGCTAAGAAGACCATTGATATGACTGAGGCTAAGGATGTTGAGATTGATAATGATGTATTTGCCGCAGCTGTAACTCTAAGGGCCCTTTCTGAAAAGGGCAAATTCAATGCTATTGGTGCTAAGAAGGAAGTTGGAGAGGTAGCAGCACAAGCTGTTAAGAAGTTTCTTGGTGAAATAGTTAGTACAATCAAGAGCTTTGTTGATAAGGAAACCAAAGAAGTACAGAAGAACATAGCTGCTGCTAAGGCTGCTGGATCTAAGGAGGACGATTCAACTAAGGTGGATGCTGATAAGACTGCTGTTGGAGAGAAAACAAAGAAGACAAAGTAATAAAAGAAGACATAGTAATGGATGCTACCGATAGCGTAGCGTAGCCATTGGGGCGACGCCCCAATGGCTCTTTTTATTATGGGATAAGTTTAAAAATGATATATAATATTATTAATGATAGAGAAGTGATCCAAAGAAGTACAGAAGAACATAGTTGATACTGAGGCAAAGGATTTGTTAACGACGTAGATTCAGTTCGTGTTATTCTTTTCACATTTTATGTATAAATGTACTTATCTAATACTAGTAGAAACTATGATATCATAGTTTCTACTAGTATTAGATAA
>NZ_CP025789.1 GCF_003076595.1 Candidatus Borreliella tachyglossi
GATGCCATTAAGGCTGTGGGGGCGGTGACAGGTGCAGACATCCTTAAAGCCATAGCTGGAGATAAAGCAGTCAAGATGGCTGCTGAAGCTATTTTTTCAAAAGTTTATTATCGTTGATTTCTTTTAATATTTTCATGGCTTCTATTTTATTGTAAGTATACTTACTTGACTTTTATTTTTTGTAAACTTATAATAACCTACATTATTTAAAATAAGGTATTTAACAAAAATGAAGCAAAGTTCTTTTTGATAAGGGACTTAAAAATAAAGAAGTTGCTCGTATTTTAAATGTTGGAAAGTCTACTGTATCAAAAGCACGCAATAGGTACGAGGCCTTAAAAGACTCTAAAGAGGGTTTAGGGACTACAGTTCAAGTTAATACAAACACTTTTGATAATCTTGTATCTTTAGCTGTATCTACTAAAGTCGAGTCGAGAGTTGTTAAAGCAAATTTTGAAACAATGTTTTATAACCTCTGTATGGCTTTTAGTGGTGATTTTAACTCTTATAAATCCTTAGTACTTAAGGAACTAAAAGATACTATAAGTAATATTGATATCCAGATTATGACCCTTACTAACAAGCTTAAAGGTAACATTAAGTCAAGTGTTAAAGAAAAGCTTAAAACTCAACTTGAAGACAAGCAAAAAGAAAAATTGGAGTATGAAAAGAAATTCTACACTCATAAAATGTCTTTAAACTACAAGTGTCTGCTTAAGTTAAAAACAATGATGAATGTTAAACGAGACATGCAGTGAATAGTATTGTTGATAGTTATGAATTTAAGAGCTTAAGAAAAGAATACTTAAAAGATTTTAACTTTGATATTGCTAGTCTATTTGCTAGTAGTTCTAATATTGACTTTGAAGAGTTTGAGTCTGCACACCTACTACCTAAACAAGCAGAAGTGCTTTCATCCATTGAGTCTGGTAATATTAGTAAAATCATCTTAAGTGGTGGTATTGCTAGTGGCAAAACATTCTTGGCTTGTTACTTGTTTATTAAGAGCTTGCTTGCAAATAAAGACAAGTATAGTAAAAGTAATAATAATTTAATTTTAGGTAATAGTCAAAACTCAATAGAAATAAATGTACTAGGTGAGATGGAAACTATATGTGATCTTTTGCATATATCCTTTGAGAAAAAGAAACAAAATACTACTTTTGTTTTAATTGACGGCCTGCGTGTCAATCTATATGGTGGTGATAAAGCTACAGATTTTAAAAGATTGCGGGGCTCTAATAGTTCATTAATGTTTATAAATGAAGCTACAACATTAAATAGGGAAACTATAAGGGAGGCTTTAAAGAGATTAAGAAATGGTCAAGAGGTTGCAATTTTTGATACCAACCCAGACTTCCCTACACATTTTTTTAAAACGGATTTTATTGATAAAACAGAAGTGTACACTACGTATAACTTTACAACCTATGATAACATCAAAATAAGTAAATCATTTATTGAAACACAAGAGACGTTATATAAGGATTTACCTACATATAAAGCCAGAATTCTTTTAGGGGAGTGGGTCGCAAGTGGTGAGTCAATCTTTACTAATATTAATATGGTTGCTAGCTACGAGTTTATAAGTCCTGTTTGCTACATTGATCCAGCCTTTAGTATAGGTGGTGATAATACCGCTGTTTGTGTACTAGAACGCAGTAGTGATAATAAGTTTTATACATATATTTATCAAGATCAACGCCCCGTAAATGACCCATATATGTTAAGCATGATTAAATCCATAATAACTACTTTTAATGTTAATACACTCTATATTGAAGATCGTGATAACACTATGGGTTTGGGTAGTGTTACTAAAGAGTTTCTTAATTTAAGAAATAATATGAATAATTATTACAGAATTGCTCCTATTAAGCCACTATCAAATAAATTTAATAGAGTATGTTGTTTAATTACTCCTTTTGCGTCTGGATGTATGCATATACTAAACTTTAGTAGTAAATCCGCTATAAATGATATTTTTCTATATAAAGGTGATCTTAGTGTGCATGATGATGCACTTGACGCCCTAGCTAATGCTTATTTACTACTTACTTCTTCAAGGTCAACAAAAAGCACTCAATTTGCTAAATTTAGATATCTATAATTGATAATATATAAAAGCGTATTATACTAGGTACAAAAATAAGGAGATTAATTGATATTATTAACAGCTTATATTGATAAGCTATCAACATTATCAATTAACTACTTTAAGGGATTAATAACAGATATTGCTATTTACTTGATGTTACCTTTAACTGTGTTAATTGTTTTAATTGGGTTTTTGATAGCTTATCTAGAACACTACCAAGACGAGCTAGATAGTATGTTACGCTTGAGCCTACATCAATTGTTGTTACTACTTTTACTATTATGTTTTTTGGTAATAATGAGTTATGTAGAAGGTATGTTTGATAAGCTGGATTATACAAAAGATATGTCTTATGAGTTTGAAGAAATAATTCATTTTCATTATTTTAAGTCACTATATGAGTATGAGTAATAAATACAGTATCAACTGTATCTTGATACACAAGATACTTTTAAAACCATCATTTTCAAGAATTAATAAAAACTTGAACTATATTTATCAATTAAAAAGTATATATGAAATTAGACATAAATATAAATTCACGCGAGTTGTATCTTTACTCAATTTTTTTAGGAATTATATTGAAAATGTTGGTGAGGATGCATTAAAGAACGGTATTTCCTTATTACCTTTTGGTAGCAAGGGTGGTGATGAAACTTTAAGTACTCTTAAAATAGAGCTTAAAGAGGCTTTACTTAATGCTATTATAAGTTATCGCTTTTATGGTGTTGGGTATATCTTAGTTCAAACTAACGATGATTATTCGCATTTAGAGAGTGAGGTTAACAATGAATTACCTATTGGATTTACTTTTCTTGAGAATGGACTTGTGAGTGACAGGGATTTTGATTCAAATTACATCACCTACAACTTAAAAATTAGATCACTAGATGAAAGTGATGATGAACGAATTACTAGCAAAGATGAGCGAATTACTAGCAAAGAAATTAGAATACATAAATCTAGACTTATTATATATGATAACTTTGACCACATTTTAGGGAAGTACACCCCTGTATATACACAAAACTTTCTATTAAATATTTACTTACTAGAGCGTATATATGTTGAAATTGAAAAACGAATTAGCAATCATAATTTTTTGTTTTATAAAGATGAGTATTTAGTTGAATTACAAGACGCTTTAACTAATGCTACAGCCTCGATTGACCTTATAACAAAGAGTAATAGCACCGAGTCTGGTAATATATTTTCAAACCTCTTAAAGGGAAATAAGGATGATCAAATAAATGCTAATATTACGGCTTTTAGAGGTATTAATAATGAACTTGATCGTGAGCTTGCAAGGCTTAAGAGCAACCTTAATAATGAGGGTATTTTTTATACTGGAACACAAAGTGCAAATTTGCAAGTTATTAAGTATGACTTGACCTATCTTAAGGACGCTTTTGAATTAGTTAAGGCCAAGATTGGAGCTGATACTAAGGAGCCTTTAACTAGAAGTTTTAATGAACAGACTAAGGGTTTAGGTAATGATGGTAAAGGAGACCGTAGTAACTATTATGACTTTATTAAGGGCGTGCAGGAAAACGTTGAAAATGCATGCAACATTAAACTTAATAAACACTATGGACTTGATATGAGGTTTAATTCAATCGTTGTTCTAACTGAAGATGAAAAACTAGAGCGTGATAATAAATTAATGGATACATATAACAAGTATTTAACACTAGTTGCTAATAACACACTAGATAGTAAATATTTAGATATGCTAAATAGGAAATTATTTTTTCTAGAGGATATAAATTAAGCGAGATAAAAAGTTAATGAATACATATAACAAGTACTTATCACTAGTTGCTAACAATAATTTAGACATATTAAATAAAGTTTTAGAAGTATTAAAGAGTAAATTATTTAAAAAAGGAGATTTTATGCCAGATAGTGAGCAGAAAGAATTACTTCCTGAGGCTCCAGAAGAGACGCCCGTAGTTGAGACTACTAAAGCTACACAATCACAAACTAAAGCTAGTGAACAAACTAAAACTATTAGTTTAGATGAATATAGTAGGTATATGCGATACAAAAAGCAACAAGAAAAACAAGCACAAGATACACCAAAATCATTGTCTGTTAGCATTAATCAAAAAATAGCTAGTGAACTGGAACAAACTCAATCAAGAATTAAGCATGAAAAAAGTTTGCTTGCTGAAGCTAATAAGATTAATGAGATTGACAATTTATGTAAAGCACACTTAAGTTCGCATTTTAATAAAGAGGCACTTATTAATAAAGGATATCCAATAGCAGAGATAATGATTGCTCAAAAAAAGGAGCTTATTAAAAAGTTTGTTCCAAAAGAACAAATTTTTGCTATAAGTAAAAGCTCTAACATTGATCATATAAGTGGTGAGATTTTAGAACAGTTGGTTGAACTTGCTAAAGTTAACATTAAAAAGCGTGAGAGTAATATTACGATATTAAAAAAAGACAACTCAATACAGTTTGAAGAAGAGGTATCTTTAAATAATCCTAATTTTACACCTCGTGATTTTAGTGAGTTTCACGAGGCTCTTGCTAATGCTTATAGAGAGCGTCAAGTACAATTTTATAAAAATAGAGCCAAAAAGAGAGCTATAGCTTAAGGAGATAATGAAAAATCTTTAAAAGAGCACTAAAACTTAAGGAGACATAAATGCCGGATGCAGATATTACAAAATTAAAGAAAGAGTATGAGGAAAAGCTAGCAAAACTTAAGGCTTTAATGAAAAACCCTCAAGTTGATACAGGTCTTTTTAATAATAATTTTGGATTTACAGACAAAAATTTACACTTTGGTAACTCGGGCGGGACTCGTACAAGTAGTGTTGACAAGATTGAGAATTACTATGCTATAGGGTATCCATACAAGCGGGGCGTTAAGCTTGAATTTGCCCCAGACGGCGGAGCTGAACTTGGTGTGGCTGCCGGGGGTGGTGATGACCTTTATGGTATTTGTACCGATATTGACGAGTTTACTAGTATTGCAACTGTCATTCCTATTACTAATAGTTATGAGGGGTACTTGGTTTTAAAGGACACAGATCAAGGTAATATCGCTTTAGGTGATAAATTATATTTTGATGAGCATGGAATGCTTGCAAAAACTGGCGTTGCAAAGAAAACTGTTAATGCTATTGCTTTATCTAAAGCTCATAAACTTAATGAGAGTCTTTACATAGTACATACACTTGTGTTTGGTAATAGGGCTGTTCCTAAATGAGTAAAAAAGCAAAACTAGGTTTAAATCAAGAAATGCAACAAGAAGTACACTTGGGTCATGATCAACAAGTAGACTTAAATGATCAAGTGGATTTAAATCATGAAATGCAACCCGCAGTAAACTTGGATCCAGAAGTTGATTTAAATCGTGATCAAGTAGTTAACTTAAATCATGAAGAAGTTGATTTAAATCCAGATCAACCACGACGACGAGGTAAAAGAGCAGTACAAGAATACCAAGCACAAGAAGCGGTAGCAAGACCTGATGAAGAAATGTATAAGGAGTATATCTTAAAGCTTAAGAAATACACTAAAAATCCAACAATTGAGGCTGGTGTATTTAGTAATAGAGTAGGCTTTAAAGATAAATTTAAAGTATTTGATAATTCTGGGCTCACTAATTCAAGTAGTGTTGACAAGATTGAGCACTATCCTTATAAGGGATTTCCCTACAAGCGTGGTGTTAAAATTGTGTTTAGTATAGGTGATGACTCGTTAATGGAGCCGTATGTAACACCATCAAAAGATGCAGAGTTATACGGAATATGTGTTGATGTTGATGAATTTACTAATACAGCCTCTGTACTACCTATTACTAATAACTTTGAAGGGTATTTAGTTACAAGAAATCGTAGTCTTGAGATAGGTGATTTACTTGATTTTAATTCACAAGGGATAATTATTAAGGCTGAAGGCGACCCACCAACTTCTATAAATGCCGTAGCATTATCTACTTCTTTTACTATTGATTTTAAAGAAGACTTAGGAGAGTATGAGGATCTTAAAAAGATTGATTTTCAAGTTCATTTTGTCAAGGTTGCTATTTATGGTAATAGAGGAGTTGAGGTTAGTGTACCAAAAGGCGTGCCACGAGTAGTTTAAACATAAAAAGGAGATATCATGCCAGATGAAGATATAGCGAAATTAAGACGAGAGTATTTAGATAGTAGAAGTAGAATGCAGGCATTAATGAAAAACCCTCAAGTTAATGCTGGACTTTTTAACAACAAGTTTGATTTTAGAGATAAACACATACATTTTGCTAATTCTGGAGGCACTCGTACAAGTAGGGTCGATAAGCTAGAAAACTATTACGCTGTAGGGTATCCATATAAAAGGGGTGTTAAGTTAGTTGTAAATAAAATAGAGGAGATCCCTAATACTAAAATGCATTATGAGCCTCATGTTGAGGCAGGTGGTGGTGTTGATCTTTATAGTATATGTGTAGACATTGACGAGTTTACACACACAGCAACGGTTGTACCTATTACTAACAATTACGAGGCGTACTTGGTATTTGTTAAGGGTCAAGATGGGGGTGATGTAAAGGCTGGAACTAAGTTATTCTTTAATGAAAAAGGAGAACTACAGAAAATTACTGGAGAAAATAAACAAGTAGTTAATGCTATTGCTTTATCTGCACCTTATGAGATAGCAACCCTTGGGGATGCTAAACTTTATTTAATTCATGCAACTATATTTGGAAATAGAGCTGTTAAAGTAGTTTAAAGTAATTATTTTAAAAAAGGAGATTTAAAAAATGTCTGAACTATATGATACAAATTATTATGCTAGGGAAGTAGCACACATTTTTGGGAAAGTTAAAGACCCAATTATGTACAACTGGTTTGAGCCGGAACAAATTGAGTTTGCTGATGTTAAGATGGGATACCTTAACACTGTTAAATGGGACGGTTTTCTTAATAGCAACCCTACAACTCTAGCAAATGAAGTCAATACTATAGCTACTATTGGATTTAGAAGTGAGACTGTTAAAATTAATTACATTAAATTGCAATATAAATTTAGACACTTTAAGCAAAGTGCAGAGGGGTACTATACTAGTGGTAATTACATTGGTGATGTTAATAATAATATACTACCATTTTCTAATGCGTATTTACTAGCGTCAAACGAGATAATTAAACTTATTAATCACTTTATATTAACTGGTGTTGTATCTATACACAGTGCTGGACAAAACTTTAAAAAATTATTACCTGAGATGTATGGAATTCTTAATATGCCACATCAAATAGAGGTTGAAGTGACAAATGGTAATAAAGATAAAATGGATAAAATATTTGAAAAAATTGAGGAAGGACTTGCAAAGCTTGAACTAGGGGATGAGTTTACAACTCCCATGATGGTAATAGTAGATCAAGCAACTAGTCTAAAGCTCTCAAAACCCTACGAGCCTAATGGACTACCCTCAACATCCGAGAAAACATGGGAAGACGTTGTAAGGAGTACAATACAAGCTGTTAATAATAGACAGCCTGTTTATATTGAAACTTCTAATATGCTCTCACACCAGATACTCATTTATCCACTAAACCCCGAGCTCATTAAATTCAAACCAAGTAAATATATGTTACCAATGCCTAATGAACAAGTCGATCGCGACTCAACAGATATAGCACATAGTTATATTGATTTTGTACTAGGTGGTATGATTGCTACACAAAAGACAATCCTTAAGGTAACAATTAAACAGCAGTAATACTTGTGATTAGTACTGTATACTTTTAAATAGTACTATTGTAATATAGTCGCAATAGTGGTAATAATGATAAATAGTGCTAATACTTATATAAGTAATAGTAATAGCAATATGGATAATGAGGATAATTTGGCAGAGATTAAGACAATATACACAAAAATACTAGCTCTCTTGTCAATAAAACAAGAAGAGGTAACTTTTGAAAACTTCCTACTGCACTCTGAACTACTTGAAGCTACTCTAATAAACAGGGGTGTTGATATTAGCTTGTTAAGTTATGCTAATATTTTTCTACTAACATATTACTTTATAGGTTGTGAACTTAAGAAACGCGGTATTTTAACAGAGTTTGAATTTGATAGGATTAAAAAACAAAAGTTTAATGAACTTGAGATTGACTATCACCCACCACCATCACCAACTGCTGTTAATGAAGAACACAAGAAAAACTTTTGTGATCTTTTTGATAAATTAGTAGATCAAAGCAAAAAACAAACAAAAACGCCTTCTTGTATAGGGGTAGTAAGATGAGCTCTATAAGACAAACATTTTCTTCTATGTCTAATAGAATGATATCATTATTTCAAAATGATGAACAGTTAAGATTTTATAAAGGTATGTACAAATACAATGTAGAGACCGCCATGCATGATTTAATTTTTAGTAAATTAAGTTACATGGCATTTATTGGTGTGCTCTTTAGCATTACTAGTGATGCTTTAGAAAATATATATGACTCTAATTTAAAAGACTCTGGAAGTTATGCTAAACTCTATACCGCATCCACACTTGATTTTCAAATTAAAGATCGCATATCAACAGATGACACAGACTACTACGAAATAGTTAAAATTGATACAAGTATTGGATATACAACATTAATACTTAAGGTACTATCATGGACATAAATATTGAAGTTGAGATTGGATGGTTTGCAGGACGCGGTCGTATTGCTCGGATGCATGATACTGGAGGCGGAAAGCTACCAAAGAGGGCTCACTTAACACTTGTAGCTGATAGTCTAAAGTTTAGGGAATATATTGATAATGATTATATAAGAAAAGCATTATCAAATAATATTAAAGACGGTATGTCTAAAATAGGGGAGGCATTTATTACTTATTATCAAAATTATGTCTTATCTGGTAATATAACGCCCGACCTTAAAGCTTAAAACTATTGCAAGTAAAAAACGCAAGGGAAGTAAATCACCACAAACACCACTCCTTGATACAGGAGAGATGATATCAACTATCAAGTATAGGGTAAATACATGATAGTAATTCCTAAAGATATACAAAAATATTTAATTTCTTTCCTTAATGGTTTTGCTACATATGTAGGTGAGAATAGACTAAATTTAGAAGTTATAAATTCCTACAATCATCCTTATATTAATAAATACACTTGCAAGACATCAAATTTAATGGTCTAGAGAATGCGTTTTATAAACTTCGATCTGGAAGTTTTTATGAAAATGTTAATGAATTTAATTTAAATTTTGCTATATTCTTTATATCCTTAGTTACCACACAAGATCCAGACGCGCCTCATCGTCCGCTACAACTTTATTCTTTATTAAGTTCTTATCTTTATGCAAACAAATATGGATTAACAGTAGATTGCGATGACGAGGCTTATCAAGCTCGTATTGAGTATTACCTATATCCTACAAGTGGTATGCAACATAATGGTTTAATTGCTATTAATACCAATATTAGCAATAATGCCTATGCAAGCAGTATGACATTTAAAGCAAGTATTAAAGTACAAGAGTTTTTAAATGAAGAATATTTAAATGATTTAAATCACAAGAATATACAAGGGAATGAAGAATATTTAAATGATTTAAAGCACAAGAATATACAAGAGAGGGACTAGAGTATGCCAATGGATACAGTTAATGTCAATCTTATAACCAGTAGACTAGATATTACCAAAGTACAATACTACAACCCTTTACTAGTTTATAAAACTACAACTTTAAAGATTGATGATCAAGTTAACAACATTAAGATACTACCACTTAATGTTAATAACTATACCAAGAGTATAGAAGCACTTGAAAAAGCAAATGGTAATGACCTAGAGGCCGAGAAGGCTTATTTAAATACGGCTTTAGGGGCTTTTTTTGGTGAAGATGCATTAAGGGCTTGCACACTTTTACTTTATAAAGATAAGCCGGAGTCAATTAAGGAATATCTTAAAGCTAGCAGGCACAGTTTTGTTGTCTTAATTAATCCTTATAAAAAAGAGAGTCCTACAGACGATGGACTTAGTATTTATAAAGATGATTATCCTAAATTCAAGAGCCCTAATACCTTTTTTGTATTCTCTACTAAAGAAACCGAACTAAAAGAATTATTTAAAGATAAAGGCTCAACAGAGGGTAAAGGTAATATTGTCATTTATAGCAACGGTGGTGATAACCTGTATTTAAAATTTATAAGTCAATACCTCAATCAAGCTAGTATATTTCATTCCGTAAATCCGTACGGTATTAAGCTTAAAGCCACACCACTCCTTGATGATGCTACAATCAAGAAATTACGAGATGCTCGTATTAATTTCTATGCACTTCTTAATGAGACTGGACTTGACGGTGTTCCTTCTTTTAAGGAGGGCGTTGACCTTGCTGGTACTCCTATAGATGAACTTGCAACATTAAGTTACATCAAAAATGAAACCATAGTGGAGCTCATTCGTGTTTGGAACAAACATAATAGACAAAATAGTAAATTAAGTGCATTAAGTCTAAGTGGTATTCGTGAGAATGCATACACTGCGTCACTTGAGTGTTTATTTAATAGATTTAAATCTTCTGGTTTGATTGTAGACTATAGTTCTATTAGATTAAAACTAAAGCCATCTCCTCAACTACAGCTTGATCTAAATATCACTATTACATATAACTATAGCATTAATGCTGTTGTATTAAATATTACAACAGAAGACATAAAAGACTATCAAAATAGTCTAGCGCAAGACAGGAGTGCTTAAGGATGCAAGATAGGAGTGCTTGAGGATGAATTTATATAACTTAACGGAAGTTTATTTTTCAATATTAGGTCATCAACTGCATAGTGGAAAGATCGAATTTAGTAGTGAGCCTAGTACTAGAGCCGTTGTTTCGGCTGAAGACAAGGGTACACCTGTTATAAGCTTTAGAGACCCTAAAACTGTTACTTATATTTTCAACATTGAGGTAACACTTGGTAGTCATGATTATATTTTGTTAACAGAATTATCGGATGAACAATTTGATAATGTTACTGTTAGTAAAAATGAAAAAATTGGGGATTTAGTTTTCAATGATCATATTGCAACAAAAATTATTTCAAACCATGCAGTGTTTACAGAGGCTCCATCTAGAAACTACTCTGCAGAGGCTGATAAGGTAACTTTTGAAATACGAGCAATTAATTGTAGGCGTAGTAAACCTAATACTTAATTAGGAGAGTAAATGCGGTATAAAACATTTAACTAAATAGGGTATTTAATATGAAATACAAAATGAAAATATTAACTAAAACTAAAGTTTATGAGTACAAAGTTAAAGCTATTCCAGTATATGAGTGGGATAGGGTCTTAAGTGTTAATCAAACTAAAGCTCTTGATAGACTCTATGAACTAGACTACTTAAAACAAATTACTAATTTAATGATTAATTCGGGATTCCTGGATGAATTTTACTTCATACTTAACAACAACAGACAATATGTTGGATGCTATAAAGAGTATTTAATAGCAATTCTTTATAGTATTCAATTTGATATATTTAATAAGGACGCCGATTTTAAAAAACCTCATCTTGTGTATCTAGAAGAGTTTGAAAATAATGTTGGGGATTTTGAAAAGTTTGACTATATTAATGAGGCTTGGAATTACGAGGCGGTAATAGATAGTATAGATAATGCTATTGCTATATGAAAACATCAAAAGCAGTAAGATACAACGAAATAAAGCAAGTAATAAATCAAATACATGAATCTAGGCACCAATATTTCACACTCTTAGAAGAAATTAGAAATAATAAGTATGCCTTTCCAGTAATAATGGGAATTGCTACCTTAAGTGAAGTTAAGAGGATGTTATATAACGATTTATTTGAAGTTAATAAACTTGCTGATTTTAAACTACAAAAACAAGTGTATGAACTTATTTTTAGGAAATAATGATTGTTGAAAAATGAAAATAGTGAGTTATTAATTATGAATTAAAGTTATTGGTAACTTTAAGTAGAGATTGAGTGATGCATTTACTATTAAGGGGCGTACTAGATCACGCTGAGACTAAAAAGGCACGTAGTTATTGGTAACTTTAAGTAGAAAATGAGTGATACATTTACTATTAAATTTAAAGGCGTACTAGATCACGCTGAGACTAAAAAGGCGTTAGAAAAAGATATTTCCAAAATGGAGAAGTATCTAAAGCCCGCTCGAACTAGTCTGGGTAGTACTAAAGATATCATTAAGAGTAATTTAAGTGATAAAAAGCGTGAGCTCTCTAAACAAAAAAAATATGAGGCTTTAAGGGAAAAAACAGAAAAATTTAAGCTGGCTGAGACTAAAAAATTAATGAGTCAAGGTAAAAGTTTCGCTAAAGCTAGAAAAGAGGCATTTAGACGCTCACAAATGTCTGATGATGATTTAAGGAAGTTAGAATACAAAAAACTAAAAAAAGACGAGCATAGTGCACGGTTTAAAAAAGGTTTTGGTTTTGTTACAAAAGTTGCAATGGGAACCGCTATTGGAAATGTGGTATCTGGGGCACTTAATAAGGGCGTAAGTGGCGTTATGGATTTTGCTAAAAAGTCCGTTGAAATGCGTTCACAAATTGCAAGACAAGCAAGGCTTTCATCTAAAATGTTTACTACAGCTGAGCGTAGTAGTATTGAAGGAATGCTTAAAGGTAGGGGTTTTGAAAAGCAATTAGACAAAGAAGACTTTATTACAAAAAGTGCATTAATTAAATCCGAACTTAAACAATTGGGTATAACAGATCAAAAATCGATTGTTGATGCTGTACAGACTGCAGTTGATATTAAAAAGAGTGGGCTCTTAGGTGAAGGCACAGATGAATCAATAAGTGCGGTTGTTGAACTACTTAAGGGTAATGCTGGAGTTTTATTTGATACTATGCATCGACTAGAGGGTATTGGTGATAAGTATAATGATTTTCAAGCAAGAAATTTTGAAAATGTGGCAAAGTATGACGTGCTTGCAAGACTTGCTACACTTAGGGAAATTAAAAAAGACGTAACATCTGCTGATTTATCTGGGTATGCTACAGTTGCTGACAAGAGTGAGGGGAGTATGACTAGAATTGAGGATAATTTAGGGAAGTTGACTTCTAGACTCCTAGAGCCAGCAATTAAGCTTGTTGATAAATTATTAGTATGGATTGAAAACTTTAGTATTGAAAAAAGTATTATTTCTCCTATTAAAAATATATTTAGTATAGATACCTTAATTGCAAGGCTTAAATCAATATTACCATCATGGATGGGTGGTGACAGCGGTGCATCACTGGGTGAATTAAACAAAAGAAGAGAAGCAAGTGAGGACGGTAGTTCAAAACAACCTTAAAACTTTATATATACTATGTGACCCATAAAATAAAGGTGATACCCTAGTATGGATAAGCACGAAATATTACATTTAATTAAAGCTACTGTAAATCAAGTTTTTAGTTTTTTTAGTAGTGGTAATTTTATTGTGTTATTTCCAAGAATGGATCTTAAAGGTTTTGGATATATTCCGCAATTATTCTTTATAGAACCAAAAGGCGACCTTATAATTAGAACATATAGTACTAGTTGTTCAAAACGTCCAGTTATTAATTACTACACACGTAAAGCGGAATATGTTACCTACAACCCTGTACTAAATAGTGAAGTTATTTCAATTACTGGTGGCGTTTTAACTAGCATTTATAAAGAGATGCTATCACCTTTAAAAATGACTCCTTTTGGTAATTCATTATTACAGTATGATAGTAATTTTGTAAAAGAACAATTAGCTAATAGAATTGAGGCCGGTGTACCATTTACCGCATACAGCCCCACTTTTCAATTTAAAGAACTAGTTATCCTAACTTCTGTTACATTTAAAGATACTCCATATATTGATGAAATTGAGATTAATTTAAATATTGAAGTTGTAAAAACCTTTACACTAAATGAGTATAAAGGATAATACTATGTATAGACTACTTAAATATGATTTTTTAGTTGAATTTTATAACGCTACTACCCTAAAGAATAGTATTGGTGGTGGTATACCTGAAGTACATCCTAAAGTTGTAATTAAAACTGAATGGGGCGTTCATGTTGATATAAGTATTAATGATGTATTATCCAATCACAACATAATTGCAAGTAAACAAGCTAAACTACAAATTTGGAACCTGCCTTTAACTTTTAATGATGAGATTAAAGTGAATGATATTGTAAAGATTTATTACAAAAAATTTGCTGATGAAAAAGCATATGACTTTATCATGGGTGGGTATTTAGGTGTACCAATGAGTACAGACTATGCTAGTGGTGATTTTTCCGTTGAATATGAAATTCATTTAGTATCTAAAAGTAATTTTTACAATAGAGAGCTCAATAAAGAATTTAAAGGTATGCGGGTTGTTGACGCTATTTCTTTTGTATTTGAAAATAAAGCTATAATTAAATTAAGCCAAAAAGACCAAAACAGAGTAATAGATGAAAGCTTTTATGCAAAAACCCCTAAAGAATTTATAGAAAAACTCACTAAAAAATATGTATCAAATATTAAAACTGATGTCGGCCTAATTACAAGTGATGTTGATTGTAATTTTATATTCTCTAATATAGAGCCCACACCTGTCCTTGATAAAGCTAGGTATGTGCCCCTAGAAGACTATGGACTTGAATTTATTCCTCAACAAGAAATATCATTTGCTACCAATCGCAATTACTCTATAATTTTTTGGAATGCCAAATTAACCTATACTCATAAATTAAGAATTGGTGATAAAGTTAGTTTTAAAGATGCACTTAGTAATTTAATTAAATGTACAATAGATCAAACCAATGCCACGCTAAGTAATACTGGTGAGTGTTCACTTAGTCTTAAATTACACGATGACTCCAACCATGTACCACGAATAACTAAAAAAATCTCATAATAAACTGTGAGAAATTTGAAAAAAACAGCCTACTACAAGATTTAAAGAAATAATTTAATTATAAGTTTAAATAAAAAATACTACACAATTTAAAATTTAAAGGAATAACTAATAAATAATTTAGAAAAATCCTGTAATAAGCTGTAAAAAACTGTTTAAAAAATCACAGCCTACTACAGGTTTTTAAGAGAATAAATACAAATTTATTGTAAATAAAAGGATACTACAGAATTTCAAATTTAAAGGAATAGCTAACAAATAACCTAGAAAAATCCTGTAGTGGACTGTAAAAGCGATGAAAATTATAATCTACTACAAGATAGGTTTAGATATAAGATATAAAAATAAGGTATGTAAATAAAAGATACTACAGAATTTCAAATTTAAAGGAATAACTAGCAAATAATTTAAAAATCCTATAATAAGCTCTGAAAAAAAATCACAGCCCACTATAAGATTTAGTTCGATGTAAATATCTTTAATACAGATGTAAACAACATTAGTACAAAGTATATAAAAGATACTACAAAATTTTTAAATTTAAAGGAATAACTAGCAAATAAATTAGAAAAATCCTATAATAAGCTGTAAAGAAATTACTA
Source organism: Candidatus Borreliella tachyglossi (assembly GCF_003076595.1). NCBI lineage: Bacteria > Pseudomonadati > Spirochaetota > Spirochaetia > Spirochaetales > Borreliaceae > Borrelia > Candidatus Borrelia tachyglossi. The sequence goes on from NZ_CP025789.1 coordinate 15,587, forward strand.
AAACTTGCAACCTACTATAAGATTAAATGAAGTAAATGAACTATGTCTTATTAGTTATTTTATTACAAAATTTAAAATTTAAAGGGTATATATATGAGCAATGATACTAATTATGAACTCTATAGAATAAACCAACGTCTTAAAGGCTCCCTGCTTGCTCAAGAAGACATAAAGGTATTTCTTAATGAAAACATTTTCATATCACGTATTGGAACAATAAAAGAATTTGATAGTAATACCCAGAAAGGAATAGTTTTACTTAAGGAATACGAAGGACTTGCTATACACACTTGCAACATTGCTAGTGTAAATTATTTCCTAAAGACAGGAGACGAGGTTATACTACTGCAAAGTAGTATTAATATTTTCAATACGGATGATAATAACTATTTTGATCAAAATTATTACTATATACTAAGACCAGTTGATCTTAGCAAGCAAAAGATTGAAGTTAAAGCTGGTAAGGTTGCTATACGCTCAAGCGACCCTATAGAAATTAGTACAAGCCTTGCTAATTTAAAAGAGAGTTTTAAACAAATTGTTTCAACGCTTGAGGAAGTAGTTGATGCATTGTTTAACCTTAAGGTAATAGGTCAAGCAGAAATTGATCCAACTTTTCGTGTATTTTATGTAAATAAAATAAGATATAGTCTTGAACGAATCATGCCTCTAGTTAATAACACATTAAAGTAAATTGTTAATAAAACATTAAAGTAAATTTTTTGTCAAGTTTATGATATAATATATGTATTTAAAATTTGTTGGGAATTTATGGATTTAAAGATAAATGACAAGTTTGATCTAGTATTTGGAAGTGATTTAATGCTTGTTGATACTATTTTAGAACAAAAACAAAGATTGTTTTTATTCCTAAAAATCCCAAAAGGGAGCCTGCAGTATGCTCCCCATCATGGATTCGAGTATATGTTGTTTTTGCGATTTTGCAAAATTGGCAATTTAGAAATTATTAAAACCTACTTTTTAAATATAGCACAAGAATTAAAAATTGACCTTGTTAATGTTGAGGCAACTTTTAATGAGGGTTGTGTGCGTGTCGAGTTTTATTTCGTTGGTGATACTTTAGTTATGGACTTTGCTGTATGAGTATCCTACTAGTTATGGACTTTGCTATATGAGCATACTATTTGATCCAAACTTCGGTGCAGTTAAACAATCAATTAAGGATATAGTCAATCAAAAACGAGAATACCTTAAGACTATGCATAATATTGATATTACAGATGATCACAGTTCCATTTATAACATAATAGCTAATTCACTAGCTTTACTTGAAGTAGAAATTATTGATGAACTTAATCTTTTCTTTTCTAAACTCGCACCAGAGGGTGAGTATTGGACTGCTATACAAAATCACATAAATGCAAAAAGTACTACCCACGAGGCCGTTAAGACGGCTTTACTTAATCTTAAACCTGTTATACATGCAAATATTTTAAGTACTGCAGGTAAAGCTAATATTTACATAATAGTTGATGATACTGTACTAAATGATACTAAGAACGCCATCCTAGACTCTAAATTTAAAGCCGATTTATGGGAAGTGTTATATTACACAACCCCCAGTGGAACTGTGCTTGAAGGTGATATTTTAATTGATGGTTTTAACTTACAAGGACAGCGTAAAGAATATAAGGTAAGTTTAGGAAAACGCAAGTATTGTTATTTAAGTGTTAAGTACAAACTTGACCTTAAGAACTACATTTATCTAGAAGTTGATACACAAATAAGGGATATTTATACAAGAATTTGTGAGAATAATTATAAAGATATGGGAATTAGCTTTGAATATCAAGATTTCCTAGCACCTGTTAATGAGGTTGTAGGGATTAAAGCAATGAATATCGGGGTTTATATTAAAGATGATGATACACAAAATATTAAGAGTATAAGTAAGACTAATTTTAAAATCAATCAAGATTTTGCAATCGGTGATAATGAGATTTTACTTTTTGACATAGTCGACAGGTTATTAATCGACATTGATACTTAAAGGAAATAGTTATAATGAATATACCTAATTTCTTAAGAAATACTCAAGTAGAAAAATTTATTAAAAATGAATTACACTATGCTCACACAATTTTATCGGAACTTAAAGAATTAAATTCAAACTTTATTGATTTTGATGCAAAGGAGCATGTAAGCTCAAGATTTATTGCATTTAAACTATCCATACTATTTAGGATATTTTATTCAAAATCACAAACACTAGTAAGCTTAACAAAAAACATTAATAGTGTAATTTTTGCAAAACGCCATATTGGTACAGACGAAAGTTTTATAAGATTGTTTAAAGCTTTTCTTAATGTTGACGTACAAGTTAGTACAGAGTCTGCAGGTGTTATTAGCATTAAACTTAAAGGCTCAATGACAACCAATTTTATTACCTATGTATCACCAAGCACTCCTAAAGGTATAAAACCCAAGAAAATAATAATGTGTACTACCAAAGAGGGGTATGCCAGAGTGTGTAAAAAGTTGGTATTTAATTTCCTTCCTAAAGGGTATTCACACTCAATTTATGCATTTATTAAAGAATTAATCCCTATAGGGAGGGTGCTTAAACTTTATGATAAAGAAGACCAAGAGCTTATTACTTTTAACAATTAAAAATAAGGAGATTTTATGCCTGATGGTGATAATGGAAAATTACTAGTTGACGAGATTGATACTATACAAATAAAAGACTTAAATAGAGTTGCTAGCGTCAATAATAGCGACCTATTACCAGTTGATGATGGTATTGCAAACCTTAATGCTATCACTTTTGAAAACTTCCTAAAGACCGTAAAGGACAAAACATTTAGAGGAGAGGGTTTAGGTGAGTTTAAACAAGTCATAAAAAGTACTATAGCTAGCGAACTAGCAAATGATGATAGTTTTGTTAATAGAGTGTATTCCAGCATACTAAGTAAAATATTAAACAATCAATCTAGTAGTATTAGCAATCTTTTTAGCAAAATTGAGTCGGAACTCAAGCGAAGTATCAAGGCGTACTCTAAAATGTCCTCTAGTGATAAATTACTCATAATGAGCAGTTACAACGAGTTACAAAAAGTACCACCACCTAAACAAATTATGGGTATACCATCAAGTTTTACAATTCAAAGAGCATCCAATAAAAGTAGATATCTATATCCCTATGAATATACAAGAAAATCACTTATCCTAGACTTAATAAACAATAAAGAAGTTACCTTAATGTTTGACGATGATGATCGAGATGAAGCTGTATATTTAGATATATTTCTTAGTGTAGAAACTGGTACAGTTGACAATGAAAGGAGTGTATACACTAAATATAGTGATGAAACGGGAAAATTAAAAGTATTTCATCTTCATAGTAGAAATGTTAAGTTCATGATATCTTTATTTTCTGGTTGGTATATGCATGAAAGGGTGCCTGGAACTACAGCGGTTGGCTATGTACCATTATTGTTAAAAATTTAGCAAAAGCTTGTTAAAATCTTTTGTTTAAATTTATTTGTTAAATTAAGGTTTTGATATAAGTTTACTGTTCATGTGGCTAATAGTAATAGGCTACCCTTTGGGTTTGCTTTACTATTACCTACTTTGGATTTTGAGGGTGTTTTTACGCCCTACAACTTCCGTATTTTAGTTAATTATTTAAAAATTAGAGGGCATAATGAATAACATAAATATCGCTGAATTATTAATGAATATCAATGAGATTAAGTTAATTGTCATATCTGCTTTTGTATTAGCTTTAGTATCACTACTAGTTATTTTATTTAAACCTGTGCTTAAGGACATTTTACATATTTTTATTTCTAAATTTAAGAATAAGGATGGGAAAGACTAATTATGATATTTAGCAAGGATAACCTATTATGACACTTAGTAAGGATAATCTTGAGGCTGGACTTGCTAGTATTAGTACCCTGTTTGATATTTTTTCTAAATTTGAAGACAAGTTTAGCGAAAAATCTCATAAAGGTTTTACTATACTTTATGAATTTTATGAACATTTTGTTGAGATTTACACACAAAATATGGAGCGTCTTGAGAATAAATTGACGCATGAAATTTTAGAAGACCTCACGCCTTTAAACACTAAGATTAATGCTTTAATTAGTGCTGTTAATGCTGGTGCTGGGAATATGAGGCTTAATGAGGACTTAAAGCTTAAGTGTGCTGAGGCTTAAATAAAGGAGTTTGGGTTTAGATAACAAGTAAAGGAGTTTAGTTTGGATTTAGATAACAAAACTGCTCATTTAGGAATTAGTATCTTAAATGATTTTACACAAATACTTAAAGATAAACAGCCCGCTACTTCTGCATACATTAATGTATTCACAAACATATTCAATTACTTTTATTCCCTATACACAAAAAATATGAAAAACTTAGAACAAGTAGAGTCAATTAAAATCTTAAATGAATTAGAGCCAATACTAGCGTGTAATATTGAGATATTAGAAAAATCTACAACTGCAGGTAGTAAAGACCATAAAAAGATTGAGGCTTTAAGAAAAAAAAGAAATAAATTAATGAAAATTTATACCGACAAACTTAAGATGGAACTAGAGAAGGAACTAGAAAATGAAAACTAAAATCTTTAAATTTATTCTCTTATTTACTCTCTTAGGATGTGATACAATTGCAAGCCTGAGGCAGGAGCCTCGGCAACCTCAAGAAACTACACTTGCGAGCTTAAGTGCCTATGAAGACAAGCTAGCAAGTTATGTGATGTACTTGCAAACATGGTTGGTTAGAACTAAACAAAAAGTTAAAGACAAGGATTATCCTAAATTTGAATTCTTTGATACTACTACCCTTAAGTATGAACATACTCTTAAAGCCCTAAAGGACAATATTGCTAAATACAAGACATATATACTGTATGTTAAGCCTATTGCTACTGCTGTATACAATAAATATTCAAAAGCACTTTAGCTAAATATTCAAAAATACTTTAGCTAAATATTCAAAAACACTTTAGCTTGTCAAATATGCAAATTCATCCGATCGACT
>NZ_CP025790.1:0-154 GCF_003076595.1 Candidatus Borreliella tachyglossi
TAAAAATCAGATCAAAATTAACAAGTCAAACTAAAATACTTAATATAGTAATCTAATTTAAAATTCTGTCTACTTAAGATTTTAAATTTTTTAATATAATATTTTATCCAAATTGTACTATCTCTATCAAAATCTATAAGTTCTGAACTATGCA
>NZ_CP025790.1:164-6461 GCF_003076595.1 Candidatus Borreliella tachyglossi
CTACAGCCTTAAAGCTACATTTACAAGTGATCAACAAATTTAATGCATAAAGATACAAAAATAAATAAAAAGCCTTGTGAAAACGACTTCCTCAAGACTTTTTATAAATGGTTAAAGGTTAAAGATAAATTAAATTTATCACAAAACAGTAAAAAAACAATATTAAGATCTAAGAAATTCGAGTCGATTAACTATTGAGCACTTATACTATTACGAAAGTAAACATTGAAACTTAGGAATCATTAAAATATTTGTATTCATTCTTATTTGATATATATTATAATAATGTATACAAATTAAGAATAAAAGAAATAATTTTTGATTTCTGAGGTTATGATATGCGAGATATTAAACAAGACAGTATTAGAAAAAGAAAGTTGCCTATGCTATTGAATTATGATAATTATGTAGTTGAGGGCAAAAGAGAAACTTTCTTTGGAAACTCTCAGTATGAGGCAAATTATAAAGCCAAAGTTAATGGGTTTATAATTGACTTTTTTAAAATACCTAAGAGCTTAAAGGATAAGTATGAAGTTAATATTAAATCTTTAAGTAGCCCTGATCTTCCTCTTGGAAATATTGCAATGAATTGTATAAATACTTTTAAACTCATTGTTGACATTATTAATATGCAAACGGGCAAAGTTTATGACTATGATAAATTCATTACAGAAACAGAATCGAACAAAATGCTTCAGTATGGAGCAAAAGTAGTATCAGCCCTTTCTAGACATTTCGATGAGTCTAGAGGAACTAATTATAATGAGGGTTATTATGAATGGGAAAAGGGATGGATAGATAAAAAGTGGATTGATTATGAACCAAGTAAATTAGAAATTCAAGAAATGCAGAAGTTGAATAGGAAATTAAATCCAGAAGTAATTTCCAGGGGTGTACATAAAAAAGTTTCTAAAATGCAAATGGGTCAAATTAAACTCTTAAGGGCAATAGAAAAACTAGAGGGTGCTTAAATCAAATAAAAATTATCTTATACAGCATGTTTAAAGTCTATATCTCACTGTTTACTATTGCCAACAGTGGTACACAATATGCAGATAGCTTTCATTAAAGATATTAAAAATATTTACAAAATTAAAAAAATAAAATAATATTATAACTATATAGATAAGGTAGAAAGCATTCTATCAACAGTCCCCAACACTCCTATCAATCCTCTCCAAAACAAGATATAGGAGTAGGGACTTTCTTTTTGTGTTCAGTGGAATACGTTTGTTTAAAACAAACGTATTCCACTGAACACAAACTATTCTAAACCTTTATGATACAATATAATCCACTTGAAATTCTATATTATATAAAAGCGTAATGGCTTTTATGCAATACGTACAACAGCTTACTTACTTCAGGATCAGAAAAATAAATATGAGAAAAGCATAAATAGCAGAATCTAGAATTAATTTTCTAATTCCAAATAACAGTTTAGTATTCCTAAATTTAAGAATTACTGTATCTATATAGAATCAATAGAATTGATTGTACTTGGCAAGTAAAATATGCGTCCTAAACCTAAACTACCACTTTATACTACCTCTAAAATACATACTCTCAAATCTGGTTAGATCTTATGTAAGGCACAAGTGCTCTACCAGCTGCGAATCTGAGAGTATAAGGGACTTTCTTTATAAAAGTCGTTGGGTAGACATTATGAAAGCGTTAAAGGTGTTTGATTAGTAAAATTTAAACAGAGAATACTTTCTAATTTCTGCTAGCATAAGAAAAGACTTTTAAAAATAACAGCATATAAAATTTAAGTGCAAAAAGTATTTGTTCATGCATTGTCTCCATAAGATGATATCTTTATAACTTGAGTAACTTTTATAAAAAGGTAAAATTATTTAAATCTTTTTCTTCATACTAAGTTAGGAACAAATTTGGTTAAATATTATAATGGTGTCCCGTGATTTCTATATTTAATCATTCAGTAGTGATACTTTATAATTATCATGTTCAAATTTAAGGATAAAGATTCCAGTTGAAGTTAGATTTAAGTTCTTAATGATAATAAGTTTAACTCGATTGGTAGGCATTAAATCGATCATGACAGAATTTTAATAAAAATAGTTAGTGATATTTTGAAAAAACTTGAAATGGCTAATTTTTGAACTAATAATTAGATATTAAATATTCTCCTTTTTTAAAATTAAAAGAATTTATTATCAATATTTACTTCATACCATACATTCTTTTAAATAATCCCCTTCCCCAAGGGGTTTCTTTTTGTTTGAATTATCACCTGAACTAAAATAGACCTTTTTTTAGAAATTATAAGGGCTTAAATTCTAGAATTTAAGCCCTTATAATTTCATTAATATAGTAATATAATACTATTTATTTAGGATCTCTTAGATTTCATTTTAAATTTATAAGAGGAGTAATTTTTATTTTACGCGTAAATTTTCTCTTAAAATTATTAAATTTATCAGGACTCCCTCGGTTTAAAATTGTAGATTTGGTCAAGATCAAATGAGAATTATTAGGGGCATTTTTGTTAATTATAAGGTTTACTTATCCAATAATATGAGTATTGATTATGTTAAAAACTTAAAATATATTGCTACATTCTGTTTAAATCTTAGCCTTGATAGCAAGATTTCATTTTAAATTAGAAGTGAATAGGATGTAAATAAAGCTGGAAATGGAGTTGAATTATTCCTCGAATTTAGACTTGATAATGCCGCATATTATGCAAAGGTTTTCTCAACTAAACATATATTATATATTAGATGCATGTCAGGGCTGGCTTTAGTAAAAGGAAAGATAACAATAAATATTTTAAAGATTAAAGCACTTTCAGGTAGTGGTATTTTCGTCTACAAAGATGGTATTTCATATGATTTAGCCTTTGATATCCAAGACAATAGTGCATTTTTAGCTTTTTTGGATTTAGAGACGTTACTAGAAGATTTTATTTAATGATTTATAACTATGAAATTAATGATAAGAGCTCGAATTTTAAGACGATACTAGTATTTTTTGAAGAATTTTACAATGGATTAAGAGAAGGCTTATTTTTTGCCAGGAACGAAAAATTCACCCTTTACCTTATTCATATCTTGAAGGATTATTGAGATTCAATCTAGTAAATAATTATATAAACTTTATTTGTTTTATACTTTTAGTGCTGCTGCTACGCCACTTAGAGAGCAAAGGCATTTATATTATAGGCATGCCTTTGTGGTGGATTAAAATGAAATTTTTCCTGTTGCTCGTCTTAATAAGTTTTAGGAACTACATTTATTAAATGTTAAGTTTAGTAATTTTCATTGTAATGTCTCTTTTTCCACTATTGGTTTTGATTATGATGGAAATTCGGGACCGTAAAACGCATTGTATTTTATATTGTGTATAATGTGCTAAGATATTAGATCTTTTATAATTTCGAAGTGTATATTTGCTCTGATTGAAATTGGTTATTTTTTTTGTTGATTTGGTGGGTTTTAGCTTGATTGTAGATTTAACTATTCCTTCCTTTGAATAATTTCTTGCTAGGTAATATTTGGGATGTAATATTTTAATAAATTTGTCATATGCTATTTGATAGTTTTGGCAGAATATTGTAAAAATATCAAAAATTAAGGATTTTGTATTCATTTTAGCTCTCTGTTTTGTTTAAGTTGTGTAAATTTGTATTTGTTTTCTTGTAAGTTGGCTTTCCCAGCTATTCGTTTTTGCTTTGAAAGTTTTCTTGTAGGGTATCAAAGAGATTTCTGTTAATTTGTTATTATTTATATTATTATTTATATTATATACACTGCTATTTTTTGTTCTATTTTTTTCCTTAGTTTTTTTTTGGGATTTTTCCTTTTTATTTATTCTGTATATGATATTAAATGTTTTTTCTAGTAATTCCTCTGTTGCATTTAGCACTTTCTTTAATCTTTGATATGCATCTTTATTGGGTATATATTTTATTTTCGAACCTTTATATTCTCCAAGTCTTATTATGAATGTTTTAATTATGGAGTTTATTTTGAGAAAATTTAAGTCTTTTTGTAGTGTTTTAAGTTTAATTACTGAATAACCTTCTTTTTTTAGGAAAAAGTTAGCTAAGTTAAGTATATCTTGTTGGTTGTATCCAAGCTTGCTTTTGTTTAGGTATTTTAAGATGGAAATTAGTTTGATTAACCTAACTTGATTTTTTTTGAGTTTACTGTTATTATATAAGAAGAAATTTAAATTTTTCATCGATTTATCCTTTATTTTAGTTTGTTTAAGGCCTTGTTTAGGTCTTTTTTTTGTTTTTATTTGAAAAACGTTTATTTACTTTATATAATAAAAAAAATATTTTGTCAACTTGATTTACAAAATGATATTTATGGTTGTATAATAAAATTGGTTACATTGGGCATTAAATTGTAAAAATCAATTAAAGCTTATTTAGGAAATAGAGTTTTGTGAAAGTTACGCTAGATTTTTTGAATTCTTTAAAAAATTTGAAAGAATTTTCAAAGGAGATGGGATATAGTGATTCTTCTTATCTTTCAAGGTATATTAAAAAAAATAAGATTAAAGGTATAATCTATTCTAAAGATTTGTTTTTTAGGAAAAGGGAGTTACTTCTAAGTGAGAAGACTCAGAATTTTATTAAGAACAAACTCAAGAAAGAATTGCAAAGCAAAAGGGGTAATTAAGGATCATGGAAAGAGTAAATTTGCAAATCTTTTTTATTGAATGTGGAGGGAAAAAATATTATACTCCTCTTTTTTTGGCAAAAGTTAATAATGTATCTTATTTTACAATAAAAAATAAGATTAAAAAACTTAACATCTCAGTTAAGGCAAAAGACATTGGAATTATTAACTCTTTATCTGAAGAGCTTTTAATTCCTGAAGATAATTTAGATAAGTTATTTTATGATAAGAGATTTAGGGGTTTAGATTCTAGAGGTATAAGATGAGAGATGTGATATCAATTTCCTCGATTAAGGGGGGAGTTGGCAAAAGCGTAACAGCAATAATATTGGGATATATCTTTTCTAAAAGGCATAAAACTTTGCTTATAGATATTGATTCGCAGGCTAGTATTACTTCTTATTTTCTTCCTTATTTTGAAAATAAAATTGACATCAGAGAATATAATATTTACGAAGTATTAAAATCCAAAAAGTCTTTCATGAGCATTGTTCATGAAATAACTGATAATTTACATTTTGCGCCATCCCATATTAGGTTATCTCAATTTTCTGGAGAGAATATTATTGGACAAGAGTATAAATTGAAAACGATTTTAACCCCTTATTTTGATGTATATGATTACATATTAATTGATACTCCTCCCTCAGTTAACAAGGAACTTATTAATTCTCTAATGATTGCTACTAAGGTTGTTATTCCCTTACCGGCGGAGCTTTGGGCAATTGAAAGCTATGATATTCTGAAAAGCAAGATGCAAGAGATAATTACTGCCTATCAGAAACAGGATTTTAAGAGTTATTATGTTATTCAAACTCTTTATGAAGAGAATAGAAAAATCAAGAAGAAATTTTTTTATAGCTTACAGCAGCTTTACGAAGAATATGTTCCAATTAAAATTCATAGAAGTGTTGCCATTCAGAAAATGATTACTTATAGACTAGAACCTCAGGATAGTGAAAGATACTATAAGGAATATTTAAAAGTTGCTGAGGTTATTGAGGGTATATGGACAGCATAAATATTTGTAAACCAGTTTACAAATATTTATGCTGAGGGATTGAGAATGAAAATAGATATACTTGATACTATTAAAAGCAGAATAGGAGATTTAACCCAAGTGGGAGATATCTCTGACAGAGAAAAGAAAAGATTGAGATATAGGAAGCTTAAGGAGGAAATTAAGGCCAGAACTTTGGAGGAGGCTATTAATAAGATAGAATTAGCCAAGGTTCTTTATGAAATAAAGAAGAATAAATTCTATAAATTTGATGGGTATCATAGTTTCTATGAATTTTGCTTGGACTATAAATTAAGTAGAACTATGATATATAAATATATTAAAATTGGCACCTATTTGGAAAAAGAAAATATAAGTGAACAAGATATCATGCGCAGCTCTTTGAATAAAATCATGAACGACATAAGGGTTAGAAAAAATTCTTCAGAAGAGCATAAGCCCGTCATTATTAAGTTTAATTTAGAAAGTAAGGATAAGCAGTTAGTTCTTGTGAAAAACAAGCAAAAGCTTGAAAAGTTTTTGCTTAGATGTTTACTGGACCATTGGGAATCTTTTATAAATAGCTAGCTAGCTATTTATACTAAAAACTATTTAACTAGTTAAATAGTTTTTAGTATAAATAGC